>JANWHX010000030.1 GCA_025450235.1 Chitinophagaceae bacterium
AGGTGAATGAATTAAATATTGTACTGGAAACTGAAACAAAAAATCTCGAAGGAGTTGTAGTGAAGGCCCAGGCTTCTACTGCAAGAAAAGAAACTACAGCTTCGCTTATTTCTTTTCAAAAAAATACAAATACAATTGCATCGGTTATTTCTGCGGAAAGCATACGCCGGTCACCGGATAAAAATACCGGTGAGGTTTTAAAACGTACACCGGGCGCCAGTATACAGGAAGGAAGATTCATAGTAGTGAGGGGTCTTGCAGACCGCTATAACCAGGCGATGCTGAATGGAATTTTATTGACAAGTACAGAGCCTGATCGTAAAACTTTTTCGTTTGATCTTATTCCGGCACAGATGATTGATAATATTATTATCAATAAGGCATTTGTTCCGGAATATCCCGGCGAATGGGCAGGAGGTTTGATACAAGTAAATACAAAAGATATTCCTGCGAAGAATTTTTTTAATGTGCAGGTAGGTACAGGGTTCAATTCTGAAACCATCGGGAATACATTCTATAAAGATCAGGTGAAAGGAAAATTCGATTGGCTTGGAATCGATGATGGTACAAGAGGTATGCCACCAAGCTATACCTCGAAGTATCAATTCGGTATTTTGCCACCAGCGGAAAAAACAGCCATCGGGAAAGAAATGACAAATGCGTGGACGCCAACAGAATCATCAGCTCCGGCAAATTTTTCTTTCCAGGCAGGCGGTGGTTTTAATACGAAACTATTTGGAAAAACGGTAGGGGGAAACCTGGGCATTATTTATAACAAAACCAACAAGTATGTTAAGTTATTAAACAGGCGAAACAATATAGACATAACAAATGGTGTATTGACAGCGATTGAAACGGAGTTTAATGATGATCGTTATGCACAGGAAATATCGAGCGGAGCATCGGGAAGTCTTAGTATACAACTTGACCCGCTGAATAGGATTTCCCTTAAATCAATTGTCAATGTTAATACCTCAAACTATGCAACAAAACGGGATGGATTTGATATAAGCAGGCCTGATCCGTTGTTACAGGGGGCTGAATTTCGCTTTAAACAAAACACTTTTTTCACGGCTCAAATAGCCGGCGAACATAGCCTCGCTCAACCGCTTAAATTTAAATGGTACGGAGCTTTCAATATTCTGGATGGTTATATTCCTGATCAGCGCCGTATTCTTTACTCAAGAGAGACGGACCACGATGTTTTCCGAGCGGTTATTTCCAACAGTCTTTCGCAACAAAGTGGAAGCCGTATTTACCAAACCCTGAGCGATTATATCTATACTGCCGGCGGCGATCTGGCTTATAATTTCGATTGGCTGGGTGAGAAACAAACTCTTAAAGGGGGTTATATGCTGCAAATAAAAGACCGTCTTTTTGATGCGGTACTTTTTGCCAATTATCTACCCACTGATAATGATTCCTTAAAACAATTACCCCCTGACAGAATATTTGCTCCTGAAAACTTTGGAGATGGATCAAGAACAAGCACCCTGTTTGCCTTTGATGCTATCATCAACAGGTCTTACCGGTATATGGCCAATACGATTCTTAATGCAGGTTTTTTGCAACTGGATAACCAGTTTACGAAGTCTTTACGTGTTGTGTGGGGCCTAAGAGTTGAAAACTATGATCAGCTTGTCGGCAGCGTAAAACAATGGGACCCGCGCCACACGTACTCTAAAGTCACTGATTTCCTTCCCGGTTTGAATGCAACACTGAAGTTGAACGCGAAAACCAACCTTCGTTTATCGGGTTCACAAACTGTGATCCGTCCTGAACTTCGTGAACTGGCTGAACTGAACCTATACGATTTTGAATTGAATGCTTCGGTACAGGGCCAACCTTCCTTAGAAAGGACAAAAGTTATTAATGCAGATTTACGTTATGAAATATATCCCCGTGCCGGTGAAGTGCTCACAGCAGGTATATTCTATAAACAATTTGATAAACCTATTGAGCAAATATTGAATGAGGGAGGAGGAGGAGCAAGTACATTCCGTTTTGAAAACCCTGAATCTGCAAATTCATACGGCGCCGAATTAGAGTTGCGGAAAAAACTGGATTTCGCTGCTGCATTAAAGAATTTCACCTTCCAGGCTAATGTGGCCTATATACACAGCCGGGTAAAGGATGCAGGGTTTGATCTGGACCGACCCATGCAGGGACAATCTCCTTATGTATTAAATATTGGTTTATTGTACGACCATGAGAAATCAGGCTTTAACGGTACCATTTTATTTAACCGGATCGGTGAAAGAATATATCTCGTTGGTGACAAAACAGCCGCTGCGGCTTCACCTGATGTGTATGAAGCGCCGAGATCATTACTTGATATTCAACTGGCCAAAAAATTTATGAAGAATAAAGCCGAGATCAGGTTGAATATTTCAGATCTTCTGAACCAGACCCAATACTTCTATCAAAATGTCGGAGACAACACAACATTTCAGAAACAATCGGATGCTTACCGGTTTACCAGGAAGCTGGGCACCACCTACAGTATAATTTTTTATTACTCATTGTAAAATCTTTTAAAAAAATAGAAATGAAAAAGTACATTCTCTTCTTATCGGCTATTACAACAGTACTTGTTTTCAGTTGCCGGAAAATTGAAACAGACGGCGAAATTCAAGTTGTAGTTGTTAATGGTGGCGGTGGTAGTACCGGCGGACAAACGATCACTCTTAAAGGACGCATTGATGCTGACACTATCCTGCGCAAAGGGAACACTTATATCCTGGGAGAAAGAGTGTATATGGTAGGCAATCATACCATGACCATTGAACCGGGCACCGTTATTAAAGGTGCAGTTGGCGGAGCGGACGTGGCTGCGTTGATCATCACCCGCGGATCAAAACTTGTCGCTCCGGGAACAGCAACTGATCCAATCATATTTACTTCAGCATCTCCTAACCCGCAATCGGGTGACTGGGGCGGCATTGTAATTTGCGGCAAAGCAAGTATCAATACGACATTCACTGGAACAGGTGGTGGTGTGGGAATTTATGAAGTGGAAGGAGGAATTAACAACAGTAACGGAGATGCCCTTGCCGGCGGCGGCGGTACACCTGACGATAATGATAGCTCAGGTGTGTTGCAGTATATGCGAATAGAATGGGCAGGTTATGCCATCCAGCCTGACAAAGAAATAAATAGTCTTACACTGGCTGCCGTAGGCAGAAAAACAGTTATCGATCATATCCAGGTAGTGTATGCAAAGGATGATGCATACGAATTCTTTGGCGGCACCGTGAATGCAAAATACCTGATAGCTTATAAAACACAGGATGATGATTTTGATACTGATAACGGCTACAGTGGAAAAGTGCAATATGGATTGATTATGCGTGATTCCCTGATCGCGGATATTTCCACTTCTGAAGCTTTTGAAAGTGATAATAATGCTGCAGGAACAACAGTTACCCCCAAGACCAGCGCTATCTTCAGTAATATCACCGCTATTGGGCCGAGAGCCACATTGGCAAATGTTGGTAATAGTTTATTTCGCGCCGGTGCACAGATCAGGAGAAATTCAGGTATATCTATATTTAATTCTATTATCATGGGATGGCCCCAGGGAATTTTAATTGATGCTCAGTTAGGGAACACTGCACTAAATATTGAAGACAGTACTTTGCGGTTACGCAATGTGACATTGGCGGGCAATGCCGCTCCTTTTGTTTTTACAGGGACAGCAGGGGCGAGCATTACCAATACCACAACCTTGAACGACTGGGCCACAAGACCATATTATAATAATGAGATTTTGACAAATGCTTCTGATGCAAAACTGATTCAGCCATTTAACTACACCGCACCCGACCCCACTCCATTTGCCGGCTCAAGCGGTAATCAAAAAATACTTACTGGTGGGGCTTTTACCGATGCTAAATTCACCAATGATACATTCTTTGATAAGAACGTTACATTCCGCGGAGCTGTTGCGCCTGCGGGAGAGCAAGCAAGCTGGTGGAAGGGATGGACAAAATGGAATTATTGATTCAAAGACCAATGACAATCTTATTCGCAACCGGCTTTATTATCTGAAGCCGGTTTTTTTTATTCTCCAAATCATGCCTCTTTGGGTAGTGTCCGGGTTCCAATTTATAGCATGCCAGAGATAGAACACGGATAATACGGATCAGATGGATCGACACGGATTTTATCGGTGAAAATCCGTTTAATCAGTGTAATCAGTGTTCCATTTTTCCAAAGCCGGACACTACCTCTCTTTGCGCACGTCGTGTTGTTTTGTGTCTTTCGTGTTGCAAAAAAAGGAGCACAAAGAATACACCAGGGACCCTGCCTACTGTGCCTTCGCGAAGCTATGGCGAAGCAAGGCCGACAGGAGGCATGAAGGCCACAAAGAACCGGCTATTTAGTAACAGGGTGATAAGCGTAAGCAATTTCATACGTTGCTTTTTCCAAAGAGGGCATCAGCTCGCCTATATTCAGATCAATTCTTTGCGGTGTCGGTTCACAAACCGTATATTTTTCCCCATTGTACAGTATCGTTTTTCCAACTGGTCTATCAAACTTGACAGCTACTGTAACGTGAGTCGGAAAAGAAAGAACAATCATTGGCAGGTCATAAATTTCTTTCACCAGGTAAAAAAATAATGCCGCCCTGTCTTCGCAATCACTTTTATCAAATAGTAAAGTTTGTTCCGGGGACAAACGTTTTTCCTTACCAAAATCGGATGAATCGGGTTCAAAGAGGAAGGCATAACGGGTGAACCGCATCAGGTAATCAACCCCGTTTTTTGCATTAAGGCCTTTTATTGTTTTTTTTAATGCCGGTATCAGGGATTTATAGGTTTCCGTACTTAATGGGATATTGAAGTAACTGGCATAATCCACAACCGGGTAATTGGCAAAAATTGTCTTGATCTCCGGGTTCAGTTTTACCTTAAAATAATAGTCACTTTCATTGTAATTGAACCGCAGATCTTTTTCCATATAGTCACCCGGCCTGAAATGTGGTAAATGAGTCACCTTATAGGAAAATCCTTTTGCTGCCTCGGGTATGTTCAGCACTACCTCGTCAAAACTTACCTGGTTGAAATCAATGGCGCCATAGTCATGATAATTCAGGCATACATACTGCTTCCCGTTTTTGACCCGGTAGGGGATATTATAAATATTCTCATCACACTGCACATAAAAGAGAATTTTATCTCTATGTATGTTCAGCATAGCATCATAACCCGATCTCGTCAGAAAAAACCATTTGTATAAAGTATAGCGGGTATAATTATCGGCTTTAGGGCTGATGTGCTGAGCTGTCTTACGTATTAATTGATAATATAACCAGTCATCTAAATTGTATTGCTTTTTATAAGAAAGTAGCGTACTAATAACCGGCAGATAATCGGTTTCGCTGATCTTTTGGTTGAACTCCAGTATAGCTTGCTCAGAAAGCGGCTCCGGGAAATTTATGAAAAGGGCATCGTCGAATTGCAGAGAGACGGAGTCACCGTAAAAATCGAAGTGAACACTGGTAGTCTTATTCTGGGCTGTCAGGAACAGGGGGGCAAAATTAAGAGCAACTAAGAGGGGTAATATATGTTTCTTGATTTTCAAGGGGGCAATCAGTTACCCTAAATCTACAAAAACTTAACAGAAAGATAATATTAATTTTTTGGCTGGCAGGATATTAGCTTTTGCGGACCAGGAAATTACGCTATGACCAAGTGGATGCCCGGTCTCGAATTAATGCTAAAGTAACTTTGTAATAACAACCGCATAACAAATCAACACCAACTTTACTTTAGTTCTTTCCAGATTCGTCGTTCCCAAAAATCGCAAATGGGTTAGCAAGTTATTTGCAGGTTCTCGTGCAGTTTTTCCATCCCGTACGGACAGGTGACGGGATGGATTTTTTTTAAAAGGAAAGGGCTGGGTTATCGTCATTCATCATTTCCCTGGTTACACTGTAATGATCATTCTCGTGGGCAGCATGTAATGTAAACATGTAGTCTAAAATCCGGGGAATAGCCTGGTTGTAATTAATTTTTACGGGCTTTTTAGAATTCATCCATTGATCAAACACTAATGAAAAATGTCTATCGATCGTGTTTAAACACATTACCCCCATTCTTTCCAAAGCGGCGGCGTTACAGCTCTGCTCATATTGGCCTCTCGTTGGTACAGCAAGTATTTTTTTACCCAGGAATAATGATTCAGCCGGAGTTTCAAATCCCGCACCTGTAATGAGTCCATGACATTCAATCAAGCTCTTGTTGAACAACATTTGATTCACGGGAAAAAACATGATCCTACCCTTGTGCGCCGGTTGTTTTACCTCTTTGGAAAATACCTGGAACTGCACGTCCTTATATGTTTTAATTGTTTGTTCCAGTAGATTTAGTGAATAGGAAGGAAGATAGACTGTTATATACCCTTTATCAACAGGCTCCGCCTCCAAAATTTCACTTTTAATGACAGGAGGAAAAATAAAATCATCATATTGTTCAAAATGTAAGCCGATATAGTTAGTTGCCTTTGCATAGTTTTTCAATATCCATTCTCCCATTACGTTTTTATGATCGGGTCTTGGCGTTAATGAGGATTGAAAGCTTGCCTGGTGGCCTAAATGAAAAGAATGTTTTCCTTTCCTGCGACAGGCAGCCGCCGTTATATATTCAAAATCATTGATGACCAAATCATAATTTTCTACTGGCAGATCGTTTATTTCATTGTGAACCCTGAATGGATTACAACTCCGGGCTATTTTCCAGTAATCTAATCCCCCCCTTGAATTGGAATACAAGCTCAGGCCTTTGCTTCGGTATTTCACAGGTAAATCAAAAGAGAGATTGCTATTATCTCCGCTGAGGAAAACATCAATTATTCCGTACCGCTGGAGATAGGGGATGAGTTCCATAGCACGGCTGATATGCCCATTACCAGTGGCCTGTACTGCGTATAAAATTTTCATGGGCGAATGTTTTTTTCAATGAGTATTGGAATTATTATCTATTAGTTATGAGTGAATTGATAAACAGGTTTATTTCGTTCGTGATCACGTTTACGGCCGGATTTGTTTTATTGATATTGACAACCTTGGCGCCGCTGAATTCTTTTTCGTCGTAATGATAGATATTCCATTCATTGTTTTTGTACTCAAGCGATGTCAGGTTTTCTACCCAATCGCCACTATTCATGTAGGTAACTTTACCATTCTTTGTTTCAATCACTCTCTTTTGGGGCTGATGTATATGCCCGCAAATAATGTAATCGTATTTTTTTTCTATGGCGAGCTCAGCGGCTATTTGTTCAAAGTCGGCGACCCATTTTACTGCTTTCTTAACGCTATTCTTGATTTTCTTGCTAAGGCTCATCTTTTCTTTCTTCATCAGTTTCAGGCACCAATTGATGCACCGGTTGAATAGTATCAGCATATCATATCCATGGCCACCGAATTTGGCGAGCAACTTTGCGCTTCCTTTTGTGCTGGCGTCGAATACGTCACCATGAAAGATCCAGGTCATTTTTCCGTTGAGATCCATTACAAGTTTATCTGTCAGTTGAAAATTACCAAGTTCAACGTCGCTGTAACGCCGGAGCATTTCATCGTGATTGCCGGTAATATAAATGACCCGGGTGCCTGAACTTGAAAGATTGATGATCTCTTTGATCACTTGCATATGCGCAGCAGGAAAGTACCTTTTGCTGAATTGCCATCCGTCTATGATGTCGCCATTCAGAATAAGTAATTGGGGCGAAATGCTTTTGAGATAGTTGACTATTTCTTTAGCATGACAACCGTAGGTTCCCAGGTGAACATCTGATAATACGACGACATCAATGGCTCTTTTTTGCATTCAAAGGGTTTTACAAATCTCATTAATACATATGAATAAACTGTTAACAGAAGGTGATCATTATGTGAATAAATAATGAAGGGCAAACCGGGTTATGGCATTAAATAATTATGACATGAATTAATTGTAAACTTTTGCAAATTGCCAGGTGTGATAAGACGGGAACTACATGTATGATGTGGATTCAAAGATGAATGGCTAACTAATTAAAACGAATAGTGGTTCCGTAAATGAATGAAATAATAAGGCGGGTCTTTATTCTGTTTTAGCTTTTATTATTTCAACCGGGCAGAGAGATTTTTTAATCAGCTCCTTCATAGTAAAACTGGTAACAGACAATATACCGAAATCTGTGTCGTCAGCATCAATAAAAAGAATATCCGGGCCTTTAGTTATTGCAACTATATCCCGCAGTGAAGGATCTGTCAGCAATTCTGAATTCAAAGGAATATTTTCCGTCTTCGCCATATCTTCAAACAGCTTTATTTGACTTCGAATGACAAGTACATCGCGATGTTCTATATCACCGGTACCCGCGAGATCCTCTGCCGCGTCTATATCACTGGGAAATACATAGCCTTCATTCTCCCTGTGTTTTGCTTTGACGAATAGGGCATGAATGATCCCGCCATTCTTTTTCGCCCAGACGATTACATGCACGGCCAGGTCATAGGAAAACCTGATACCGTTAAATATAACCAGTGCTGTTTTCATCGATTATGAAGTTACAAAATCTGCCTCTCAAACAGTTGCTTGTTTCAAAAAAGATCGGTTACACAGCGGGGTCGTCGCTTACAAATTATTTATATGCAAAAAAGTAACGACCTTCTATATAGGAAGGTCATTAAATCATGCAGGCTGCATTTATTAAATTCTATTTCGGGATTGTTACTGCCTGGCATTATTAAACACTCTTATTACTTTAGCATAATTCACATATTCATGTTTCCCCAATACAGACCTTTCAAGCATCAACTTATAGGTTCCCCAGGGTTGTTTTACTGTTGTCTCCGTGACTTGTATTTTTGACTCAGGCAGTTTTGACTGACCATCTTCAATGAGGAATTCATTTACGACTCTTCCATCCATTGACGCGGGAATTGGGATTTGATGAATATGCAGTATAGTGGGAACTATATCAACATTTGAAGTAGGTAAATTTCCTTCAAATGCCTTTTTAAATGAAGGGCCAGCCGCAAGCAAGGCAATGTGCACTTCATAGGGACTTAATCCACCGTGTCCTGCTACTCCTCTTGAGAAACTAGTGCCGGCATATCCTGCATTATTTACACGATCATCCCAATTCTCATCTACTAATATATCTGCCGAGCGATCAGGATGATTCCAGTGAATGGATTCGAAAGAAAGCGTTCCCTCAACAAAGCCTTTCACATCTCCCGCCTTCTTTCCTTTTGTAAATATGGCGCCTACCCACTCCTCTGATTGCAGAGCAGAGACAATCTTCTTCAATATTTCCTTATTATGATCTTTTATATAAATGGCACCCTCGGCCACAATTACATCCTGCGAGGTTGAATCTTTTTTAAAACCCTGCTTTATTAAAAATCCTGCCAGGCTTTCTTTTCCAACATTTGTTATAAAACCATGATCGGTAGAAATGATAATATTAAAATACCGGGTGAGATCTTTCGCCTTTAGTGTTGCGATAATTCTTCCAAACTGTTCATCCACGTCTTTAATAGATTGCACCGCATTAACAGAGCCGATGCCATCACTATGCGCGGCACCATCAGGATCAGAAAACCAGATAGCGCTCACTAACGGACCATCTAATGTAAGACCATATTTAATCAATGCATCGGTGATCCATCTATGCCGTTTTGTATTGGGTTTGCCAGCAGGCGGGATAGCACCAATATCATTGACTATCGTGCCTTTTAATGTTTCAGGAAGGATCATAGATGGATTAATAACCGCCCCGCCGCTTACTGTATGATTCTGCATCATGGCCTGCCCGGTAGATCCTGAACTAAATACCATCATTTTAGCGCCTACAGATTGGAGGACTTCGCCAAGTGAAACAGCCGTAAGTAAATGACCATTGGTAGCCTTATTTATTTTATTCAATTCTTCCGCATTACCTGTATTCAACCCTTTCTTATTATCGACTTGCGGAAAATACACCGTGTTACCCATCAGTCCATGTGTGGCCGGATAACTGCCAGTAGAGTAAGACGATGCATTGACACGGGTTACTGTAGGAAAAACGCTGTGATGTTGTTTACCATAGCAGCCTGTTTTACTAAAGGCGTAGACGTTTGGCATGCCTGCGGGAGTAATGTAGTCCGGCCTGAGGCCATCAAAAAATACGATCAATGTCCTGATGTTTGCTGCATCAGCAGCCAAACCTTTTTTATTTGTTTGTGCGGTTAAACTACTTGCAATTAAACAAACCACTAGCGTTGCCGCAACTTTTTTTATTTTGGGTATCATTTTTATTTTTTTATTTTATTTATCCCACCAAACTTTTATATCACTCCGGTCCCCACCCATTGATGCAATAGCAGCAGCCAGGTTAGCCGGGTTTAATGATTGCAGGTAAGTCGGATAAGGTACACGCCAGGGAAACTGGTTTTCCACGGGAATGCCAGATCCTCTTGGCAAAACCGGGTAGCCAGTTCTTCTTTTTTCAAACCATGACTGGTAATCCATAAAGAAGTATGCATAATACTTCTGCAGCATGATCTTTTCTAATTGCACTTCAGGCGATGCGGCAGCATCATACATGACAGCAGGCTGAGTTAAATACCCGGATGGTAAAGTTACACCCCATTGTGCCATAGATGCCGCGATACCATTTTCATAATGTTGTCTTGGCGTTTTACCGGTTACAAATCCTTTTAATACCAGCTCGGCTTTTATGAATTCAAGTTCTGCATAGGTCATCATTACTCCCAGCAATGGAGTTGTTTTTAATCCATCATTATAACTTGAATTTTTACCTACCAGGTATTCTGTTGAGGTAGGGTAACCACTTTCTATTCCCTGGTAAACATTTATACCCCCCACCGATACAGTTGTAAACCATGGAATACGTCTCGGATCATTATCGACGTTCATTTTATCAATAAAGAATTTAGTTGTATAGGTACCGTCTCTCCAGTCTAATTGCCTTGCATTATAGTAAGGATTGAAATAAGGAAAGGTTCCCGGGTACCTGAATATGGCATCATCGGCATTACCGGTAAAAACAGGATATTTATTTGCATCTGATAATATGGCGGTGATCTGCTCAGCAACGTTCACTTCTCCATCACGTTTTGAAATTCTAAGAAGTAATCTAAGCTTGAGCGAATTGCAAAATTTCTTCCATTTAACTATTCCGGGGTTTGTGGTGCCTGACAATGTATTGGCATTATAAACAAGGTCGCCACCATATGTCAGGGCTTTCGAAGTATTAAAAAGGCTGTTTGCCGTATCAAGGTCTATCAAGATCCGGACGTAAATATCTTTTTGCTTATCAAAACCGGGTTGTACAATGGCCTCTGTTGCTTTTGTTGCCTGCGAATAGGGCACATCACCGTACAGGTCCGTTAAAATCGAATAGGCCCAGCATTTATATACTAAGGCAATGGCTCTATAATTATTTTCTTTTAAATGATCGGCAAGGGAATAAATGTCATTGATATCTGTCATGTATCCATAAAAATTGCTCCATACGCCGGCCCCGGGGCTAACGTCATACCGATGCAAGCCGCCACCCCCGGGACTGGAACGGGGTGCGTCGACCTGCATTAGTTCATGTGTAAAATTTCGCCCGGCGCCAATGGAAGCGTTTACGATCCTGTATTGTAACTGCCCCAGCATTACACCGGGCGTAATTTCTTTTGGCCGGTTAGGGTCAGTATTCAGTTCATCAAAATTTTTGGTACAAGCCACTACAAAAAAACAACCCGCTAAAACTCCGAGATATATTTTATTAAGCTTTGACATGATTTTATTTTAAAATTTAAAAGTAAGATTGATGCCCATGGTCCGGGTTGACGGAAATTGCATTATTTCAACGCCCGGAGTCAGCGTACCACTGTTGAGATTACCTCCTTCCGGATCAAAACCGGGAAAATTGGTAATATTAAACAAATCTCTTCCATACAAAGCGACATTTGTTTGCCTGATACCGATTCTTGCAAGTGCATTTTGCGGCAGGGTAAATTCAATGCGGGCCTCCCTGAGTTTAAGATAGGAAGCATCGAAAATATTTGTCTCCGCATTGCTGATCTGGTAGTATGTATCATAATAGGAGCTTGCCGAAACTCTAACTGTGTTAGGTTCATATTTTCCGGATGTTGGGTTTAGTACGACCCCATCGCCGATTATACCTTCATCGCGGCCGGGTAGTGTAACTTTTGTTTTTCCCAGTGTATTGCTTTTATGGTTGGTTTGCGAATACATGCTGCCGCCTTTTTGTCCATCCAATAGTATACTTACCCGGAAATTTTTAAAAGTGAATTCATTCATCAGACCTGCTTTCCAGTCAGCAAATGCATTACCCCATTTTTTGGTGACTGGGTCTAATGAAGCAGGAAGTCCTACCGATGAATAAATTATTTTTCCTTCCGGTGATCGTTGAAATCCCCGCCCATACATATCACCCATACGGCCACCTACCCTGGCCTCGATGGTAACATTTCCACTATGGCTGTATATTACCTGGTTGGTAATGCCTTCCGCTAATTCTTTTACATAGCTCCTGTTCCTGCTCCAGGTAAGTGTTGTGCTCCAGCCAAAATTCATTGTAACAACAGGTTTGCCAGTCAATGCCACTTCTACACCTTTACTATTTATTAATCCTGCATTTACCAACGCGCTGGAGTACCCGGACACGGGATCAAGTGGAATTGCCAGTATCTGGTTGCGGCTCTTGTTGTCGTATACCGCTATGTCAAGGCCCAGACGGTTTCTAAACATTCTCAGGTCAATTCCTGCCTCATAGCTAGAAGTTATTTCAGGTTTTAAAGACGCATTAAACAGGGTTGGAGAATTGGTAAAGCTGTTACCATAAATCCTGTCGTAATACTTATCAGTTTGATATGGCCTTGTATCATTACCTACCTGAGCCCACGACAATCTGAATTTGGCAAAGGAAACGGACGTTGGCAGCCTCAATATCTCATTCAATAAAAAGCTGGTACTTATGGAAGGATAGAAGAATGAATTATTAGCATAGGGCAGCGTGCTTGACCAGTCGTTGCGACCCGTGAAATCTAAAAAAATTCTTTCCAGGTAAGAAACCTGTGCGGATCCGTATAAACTGTTGATCGCCTTTTTTGCTTTTTGCGGATCGGCTACTGCCTGGTCCAGGCTATTAGATATTTGATAGATCCCGGGTTGTGCCAGCTGGTCAGCATACATCCCGGCAAAATCATAGGTTTGACGCATCGCATTTGCACCGGCAGATACAGTATAGCTTATTTGTTGGTTGATCTTATCATGATAAGTCAGCAACGCATCCGTATTTATTTCATAGTTAAATATATGTTGTTCGCGAAACATACCCCTCGGATATTTAGTCATGCTGAACGGACGCTGCTGTGATCTGAATTCAAAAGACATGTCAACACCGGAGCGAACCATCAGTTCCAGGTTGTTGGAAATTTCATAGTTAACAGAAAAAGTACCGATCGCTCCATGTTTATTCATCTTGTTGAGCATTTCATACATGTCTAAGTAAGGATTATCAGGACCGGGGTTAAAAGGATTTTTTTGTTGCACATCTTCTAACCCCGGTTGCCAGTATGGCTTGAACCATTCGGGTTTGATATTCGGTGCCGTACCAATGATAAGAAAATACATTATGGTTTGGTTATTATAGCCGGCAGCAGGCAGGTTATCACTTTTTTTATTGCTGTAGTTTACTTTGCCGCTTATCCTTAACCTGTCCGATATCTTTTGATTAACGGATAACGAAGCATTGATACGCTGAAAGCCGGTATTAGGTAAGATCCAATCATTTTTTAAATGAGTAAACGATAAGCGGGCCGATCCTTTCTCCGATCCGCCTTCAATAGAAACACTATTTGAAATAGTGAAACCCGTTCTAAAGAACCCGGAGATATAATCCTCATGGGGTATCCAGGGTGTACGGGCCGCAGCTTTATTATCTGGTGTTGAAGGATCGTATTGAAAGTATGACTGTCCATCAAACTTTGGTCCCCATGCCCGTCCCGCAGCTACGCCGGTGCTTGTATTAACTCCATCGGGACTGTCGCCATAAGAATAGTAAGACATTGTTCTTCCCTCACCATACTCAAATTGATAATCGGGCCAGCGATTCACCTGGTCAATACTCACATTTGTATTATAAGTAACGCCAATGCCTTTGTCCCTCCGTTGCCCCGATTTGGTAGTGATGATAATGGCCCCACCTGCTGCACGACTACCATACAATGCAGTTGCACCCGGTCCTTTCAATACAGTTATCTTTTCTATATCATCCGGATTAAGATCAGAAATATCTGATCCAAAGTCAACCGGGCTGTCGGCAGAAAGATGAGAAGTAAAGCCAGTCCCGGTTATTTTACTGCTTACAGGTACACCATCAATAATAATCAGTGCCTGGTTATTATCAAGGTTAAGCGAAGATTCGCCGCGTAGTGTGATTCTTGATGAGCCTATCGGCCCCGCTCCTGTACCCTGTATATTAAGACCTGCTACTTTACCCGAAAGAGAATTCACCCAATTATTGGTCCTGGCATCTTTTACGGCATTCTCTTTTACAGTTTGCGCTGCATAACCGAGCGATTTTTCTTCCCGTTTTATTCCCAGCGCAGTTACGACTACTTCGCTAAGATTTTTTAGATCTGTTTGAAGCGTGATGGAAGCAGCTTCATTTGCTCTTACTTCACGCTCTAAATAACCGATATTAGTAATGATGAGCCAATCCGTTTCATTTGCGTCAATTCTAAACTTGCCTATATTGTCCGTCGTAGTCTTTTTTTCAGTGTTTTTTACGGTTACAGTTGCACCGGCCACCGGTTGCCGGTTGTCGGCAGATACAACTATCCCACTCACTGTATTTTGTGCCACGCAACAACAGGACAAAAGAAGCAGGGTAATGAGCAAGGAGAAGCTTGATGTTCGGAGAATAATGTGGAATGACATAAGCAGAATTTTTTGTTGTTATTTTTTCATTGCTGCGAATGTCAAAGAACTATGTGAAGAAAGTTTTACCAAATGATTATTGAATGATGAATTAAATGTAAAGTTTACCGCAGCTCAGAAAGTGATTCCACGGCTAGTGGAATAGAGGCGGCTACGGATTGTTGGCTTACAAATTTTTCGCCTAATAGGGTAGCAATGGTTTGAGCCAATTGTTTCTGGTAAAATTGCTGATCTTCTTTTATCTCACCCCCTGGTTTAATGGTCGGTCCAATGACGGCTAACCATGTTTGCGATGAGCCTTTAATAAACATTCCATGATCCGTCCAGCTCCCCGTTTTCTTACCCCGTCCATGATCAGTAGTGATAATAAAAGTAGTATTGTCCTTATATCCCGGCGTCGTTTGCACCAAATGCCAGAGCTGGGCGATCATTCTATCGGCCTCCGCAGCTTTTTCAAGGTATAGATCATAGCGGGCGTCATGAGCTGCTACATCTGTTTCTCCCAGTCCAATAAAAACTACTCTTGGTTGGTTAATCCGGATATATTCTTTGGCTGTGAGAAACGTAAGTAGGTCGTGGCGTGTTGCAGCTTTATTCTCAGTCATGTCCTGTACCTTATTTATCCATGTTTGTTCCGTGTTGTCTTTATCGTCCATATTTGAATATCCGCTATTCAAATCAAAACCGCCTCTATTCTTGTTCAGGATATAAGGAAAAACATCCCAGGAAGTAAAAGCTGCTACTTTTCCCGAGAATGCTTTTTTTGTGTTCAGGTATTCAAGAACATTCATATTGGGATTTGGATTCTTGTTGTTAGAGGAAACTGTGACATCCGTGTTACCCGTAAAAATTTCATTGTAGCCCGGGTAAGATATTGAATAGAAGTTATACGTGTTTACTTTATTATCATAATGACGATTACCATATAACTGGCCTCTCGTGCCAATTATATTCCAAAAAAAAGGCAGGAGTTTTTTTCTCCTGCCTTCTGCATCGGGCGACCAATACAGCATTTTCATAGTTGCCGCATCGGGCGTATATTCTTCATCACTGATCAGCGCTGAGTCTGCCCCTGTAAAAACTTCCTGCCATCGAAAGCCATCCAGGGTAATGATAAAAATATTTCCCGCGGGCGAAATAGTATTCTTAATTATTGTTGCTGGCGAAAATTCATCGGTAAGCTGGGCAGAGATAAGTATAACAATACAGGTTACGAGGTTTTTCATTGTGTAACGGTTTCCCAAAATAAGAAAACCAATATGAACGGGTCATTAAGTACAAATTATTTTAATGTTATATAGTGCGGGACAATGGGATGCCCTGTTTTGCGTCAGGGTTCCCTCCTTCGGTCCAATGTAAAGCCAATGGTAGTACCGACGTCTTCTGTGCTTCTCACATGTATTGTTTGACCCTGCGCTTCGATAATATGTTTGCATATAGCGAGACCGAGCCCACTGCCGGTCAGATCAATACTTC
>JANWHX010000031.1 GCA_025450235.1 Chitinophagaceae bacterium
AATATCCAGTCACGATCACCTCCGACAAACTTTTTTGCGCCAGTTCCAATGAAACATTCAACGCGTCGCTGGCTGCCGGCACTTCCTTATCCGTAAAACCGGTAAAGGTAAAAACGAGAACTGCATTTGCAGGTACGGAAATACGAAAGCGCCCATCGTTGTTAGTAGTTGTACCAGTCCTTGTATTCTTAATAAAAACACTGACCCCTGAAAGCGGAACACCATCTCTTGCATCGGTTACTCTTCCTGTCACCTCTTGTTGTGCCCAGGTCACGGAAGAAACCAGGAAAGCGAAGAGAATAAATAGTAAGGATTTTTTCATTTGCATAAATTTTGGTTTTTTCAATCGGCAGCATAGTCAGCTATCCTGCAAACCATGAGTTAATAAATTGCCGGGAACATTTAGTTAGTTTCTACTATCTGATTAACAGCAGACAACAAAGATTTAAACTATGCTTCGCCATTTCATTAATGATTAACCAAAGCATGAAAAATGGATACTAAGCCATGAAACCGATTTGACCAGTACCTGAAAAAAAGGCTGTTCTTACGGAACAGCCTTTCTAAAAAGTTTTCTGTTTAATATCCCGGGTTCTGCACGACCTCCGGATTACTGAACAATTCAGATTGTGGTATCGGCCAGATATAGGCATTAGCATTGGAAGCGACAACAGGTGCCGTTCCTTTTGCCGGAAAAGGCTGAAGCGTCCGCATAATATCAAAATTGCGCAGCCCTTCGCCCAGCAATTCTATTCTCCTTTCGATTGCAATCTGCGCAAGTAATGCGGTCGCGTTGGCAAAGTCACCGGCAGAATAAGTAGTAGTGTTATCAGAACGGCGATGAACCGCATTCAACAGGTCAATGGCTCTAGCATCCACCGCATTGGTTTGCCTTACCCTTGCCTCGGCAAGATTGAGCAATACTTCGGCATATCTTATGGCCGGCGCATAATCAGTATGTGGATTCGAAGTGAACTTTCTCCATACCGTTGATGTGCCTGATGTTCCCACAAACGCCCTTCTTGCATCAGTTGCTTTCCAACTCGGGTTAGAAACTATTCCGGCTGCAGCAGTATTCAACGTATAATCCAATGCTCCTACCGGACCCGGCATATAATAATTAGCTAAGCCATTTTGCGTACCGGGCAGATCCAGGGTTGTAAATGGCATAGAAAAAATTGATTCCAACGTTGTATAAGGGGTAGAAAATACCGAAGCAATTGCCGGTTCCAGCCGGTGAGCTACACCGGTCGTTGCCTGGTAAGGAGCGGTTGCCGGCACCAGTTTATCGGCTTCTGTTATCACATCCGCCCAGCGTTGCATAGCCAGCAGCATGCGTGTCTTTAAAGCGATTGCGGTGTTCCTGTGAGCGTGGGTAGTATTCAGCTCCGCATTTCCATTGTCAAGGGGAAGATTCGTTTCCGCAAAATTCAGATCAGCAATTATCTGAGTATATACCTGTGCTACGGTTGATCTCGGCATACTGTTGTTGCCGGTACTATATTCAGCGGTAAGGCGAAGAGGTACTCCCGGGTTGGCGCCACTTCCATCTGCAAAGGGTTTGGCATATAAACTCAGCAAACCCCAATAGCCCAATGCCCTTAAAGTTCTTGCTTCACCTTTATATTGATTTTTCAATGCATCAGATATCGGCGCTTCATCAATTCTCGCCAATACAATATTGCATTGGTTAATACAGGCATAAGCATCCCGCCATACATATTGCACTTCATTGGTTGCGGGTGTGGCACTAAAATTCCAGGTTTGTAACCCGGTGACACCGTTATTTGTACGATTCAAAAAGTCTTCACCCCGAACATCACCATACACGACAAAACGGCTCCCAAAGAAAAATGATGATTTTAATAATACATACATTCCATTCACCTGTTGCTGTGCCCTGGCAGCAGTTGAAAACGCTTCCGCATCCGGGAGGTCAGATTGCGGTTTGGGATTCAGTTTGCTTTTATCACAGGAAATAAGTGCACCTGTTAAGAATAGCCAGATAATTATTTTGCTTTTCATTTTGTTCATTTTTAATTGTGCGATGCGTACGTTTTAAAACCCGACGTTTACACCAAATGTGAGCGTCCTTGATTGCGGTACTGAATTCCTGTCCACACTTGGAGTTGAATTATTATTTCCATTAGAAGAAACTTCCGGATCAAAGCCGCTATACTTTGTTAGGACAAAAGCATTGTAAATAGCAGCATAAACCCTAAAGCTGCTGATCTTTGCTTTCTGGATTACGTTTGGCGGTAATGAATACCCAACGCTGATATTCCTTGCTTTAAGAAAATCGCCTTTTTCTACATTTTCAGAAATGACTATACCGGAACCATTTGACAGGTTATCGCCAAATACAAGCTTTGGAATATTAGTTACATCGCCTGCTTTTTGCCAGCGCGTCAACGTTTCCACAGAATTATTCCAGTTGCGGTTGTCTCTTAAACCCGCTTTTGTACCATTATATACATAGTTGCCGCCGGAGAAATAGAGAAGCATAGAGAAATCAAAATTCCTGTACCGCACGGTATTCTCCCAGCCGCCGGTCCATGTCGGCAGCGCGGGGCCGATCAACACGCCATCGGATACCTGGTCGGGAGCGCGGGGTGCTGTTGTGCCATCAAGAAATGTCCAGCGTGTAGCTACCGGTGAAGAAAGATCGAACTGAACCTGGCGACCATCCCGGTAGACAAAGATCCTTCTTCCATTTTGGGGATTCACACCATTTGTTCTTACTGCATAAAAGCTTCCGATCGATTCTCCTACCCGGATGATACTGGGACGTTCGAGACCCGAAGTAGCAATAAAAATATCAGCGTTGCCGGTTGCAAGTTCCTTGACATCATTTTTTAATGTACCGATGTTAAAGTTACTGCTCCAGGTAAAATCTTTTTTGTTGATGATCTTCGCATTGATCGAAACTTCAATACCTGTATTTACCATTCGCCCGATATTTACCGGCACAATGCCCCCGGCCAATGTAGCAGCGCCGGTAGGAATGATATTCGTAAAGGCTACCCCTTTGGATGGACTTTGAGGATCGTTCAATACCAAACCATCAATATCATTCTTATAATATGCAAATTCTAAATTGAGGCGGTTGTTCAGGAATCCTGCTTCAAAACCTATATCTGTTTTCTTACTTGTCTCCCAGGTAAGATCAGTATTACCGGCCTGTGAATAGAACAAGGCGGCTTGTGAACCATAAAGGGCACTGGTGTAAAGAAAATAAGATGCGTAATCAGCAATTCCGTTTATATTACCTACCTGTCCATAACTACCCCGGACCTTGAAATTGCTGAACACGTTGCTTAGCGATGAGTTCTTGAAGAATTCTTCCTGGGACAGTGCCCAGCCGGCAGAAACGCCGCCGAAGTTTCCATACTTCTTGCCGGGGGCAAATGCTGAATAACCATCCCTCCTTGCATTTAATGATAAGAAATATTTTTTCTTGTAATCATAGTTGATTCTTCCAAAAAATGAAACGAGATAGCTTTCACCAATAAAATTGGAATTTGGAAATGAAACAAAAGAAGGAACGATAAGAACATAGCCGCCCTGGTATTCATCAAAATAAGAATCGCCAACCTGCCTGCGCTGTGCGCCCCATCCTTCACTAAAGGTAAACTGCTGCTCATTGCCTAGTAAGAGATTCAGGTTATGCGATTCACCCAGTTTCCGGTCAAAGGTTAAGAGGTTTTGCCAGTTTTGCCTTTTAAAACGCTGCTGCATGTTGGCTGCAGACCCCAGAGTATTGGTGCCATCTCCATGAATGGCGTTTTGAAATTCTTTGTTTATCGTGTTCAGATAATCTATGCCAAATACTGTGCGGAAATTCAGTCCTTGTATTATTTTGATATC
The DNA here is from genome assembly GCA_025450235.1 of Chitinophagaceae bacterium. Lineage (GTDB taxonomy): Bacteria > Bacteroidota > Bacteroidia > Chitinophagales > Chitinophagaceae > VBAT01. Next base: position 3,868 of record JANWHX010000031.1, read on the forward strand.
CGCATACACATTAGCCAATATGCGATCACTTTCGGATGAGAATTTATTCAGATCAAGTATCATAACCGGGTTGGTAAAATTCAACGCGGTAAGATTGGCACCTTGCCCAATCGTATTTCCGGCAATATTGATGTTATAAGATCCGTCCGGGTTATAAGGAGCCACATTTGGAGCCAAAACAAGTGGCAGGCGACCAAGTCCTGAAGTATTGAATGCCTGCCCGGATAACGAGCCTGAATTTGGCGCTGAATTTATTGAATTGCTATAGGTAAAATTTCCACCCACGGTAATCCTGTCACTCACTTTATGATCCAGGTTCATGCGACCTCCCAGCCTTTTAAACGTATTCTTCTTTAGCATCCCTTCCTGGTCGGTATAACCAAAAGAGAAATAATAACTGGTTCTCTCATTGGCCCCGGATATATTCAGCGTATGACTATGTGAAAATCCCGTTTGATAGATATAGTCATACCAATCCGTATTGATTGGCTTGCCATCGGGACCATTTTGCAGGTAAAAGCCACGGGTTGTTCCATTCGGAGGTGTGCCAATATTGGTGAGCCCTTCATTTTTCAGCATCACAAATTGCTCAGCATCCAGGACGTCGAGTAAATTCATCGCCTTGGTTGCACCAATCCATCCGTCATAATTTACTTTCGCCCTTCCCTGTCTTCCTTTTTTTGTAGTAATGATCAACACACCCGCCGAAGCCCGCGAACCATAGATGGCACTGGCGGCAGCATCTTTCAATATCTCAAAACTTTCAATATCTGAGGGATTAATATCAGCAAGAATATTATTGGGAGCTGTAGTACCAGTACTGGTTGGGTTCGATGCGGTCCCCACATTGCCGACAAAAGTGGGCACGCCATCAATGACTACGAGAGGAAATGAACTCAGGTTGATTGAGCTGATGCCACGAACACGAATCACCGGTGGATTGTTTAATACACCATTTGGTAATGTCACATTTACGCCTGCCGCTCTCCCCGATAATGCCTGGTCAAAACTTTGTACCGGAATATTGCGGGTAGCTTCCCCACTGATCTTGGATACATTACCTGTAACATCTCTCTTACGCTGCGTTCCATAACCGACAACAACGACTTCCTGCATGGTACTTTCTTCCGGTCGTAGCGTTGCGTTGATAACATTGCTGCTGCCAATTGCAATTTCATCATCTGTTCGGCCGACATGCGAAATGACCAATGTCTTTGCCTTTGCGTCCACGGAAATAGAGAAGATACCGTCGGGGCCAGTTGTCGAAGCTGTCGTGGTTCCTTTGACAGTGACGGTGGCTCCCGAAATGGGATTGCCACTTTCATCTGAAACCTTCCCGGTAAGGGTTCGGTTTTGGGCAAGTACGACCATTGCCGGCAGTAACAGTATGCATAACATTAAAAAGGGTCTCATAGTCATAGTTTTAGTTTGGAGATATTGCGTAGGCAGCAATGTTCGCCCAGATGCTTCATTGAGATGAGGTCTATTTCTTCAATCCGTGATGAATAAATGCTGAATCGTTAATTGGCAGACCTTAATTTCAAGCGCTCGAATTTAGGAGGTGAAAAGATGTATTTGGTTGTTAGTTCAAAGAGTTTCAGCGCATGCCTTCTCTTCCGAACCGTGAATTCGAGGCATCGAAGTCGAATGAGGTAATTCAAAAAAGATATTTGATTCGGGGATGCCAGGGGTATTGTACGGGCTTTGATATAGTCTGCCAGAGATAAAACACGGATCAGATGGATCAACATGGATTTTATCGGTAAAAATCCCCGCCGGTCCGGTAATTCAGGTTCCATTTATAGCCTGCCGGAGATAGAACACGGATAACACGGATTTTATCGGTGAAATCCGGTTAATCTGTGTAATCCGTGTTTCAATAACAGTATATTTAATTCTAAATGCATTTGTCGTGGATCGCCGCCATCTTCTTAAAGGAATCGGTGCTATCGCATTATACAGCAGTTTCCCTGCAGTCCTAGGCGAGTTTCTTTCTTCCTGCAACTCAAACACAAAAAACCAAAGAGCCGGCTTTTTTTCAGATGAAGAATTCAGTTTAATTGAACAAATAACAGATAACATGCTCCCTACAACTTCCACACCCGGAGCATTGGACGTACAGGTCCCTTATTTTATTGACCTTGTTGTGAAGAGCTGTATGAACAAAAATGACCAGCAATTGATAAAAGACGGATTGCAACAATTTAACAAAGACACAGCGGGAAAATTTTTATCGCTTTCGCCTGAAGAAAGAGCAGGCATCATTACGAAAATTGATGAAGCCGCCTTTAAAGACGATGAAAGTAACCCCTGGTTCAGGATAATAAAGAAGCTGGCGGTTATAGGATATTTCACATCGAAAGAAGGAATGACAAAAGCATTGAATTATGTAAAGGTACCGGG
>JANWHX010000032.1 GCA_025450235.1 Chitinophagaceae bacterium
CCAATCCAATAGATCCACCATCCCTCCCATTGCCCGGATATGATCGCCGGACCTGTGCTGCGGGCGGGATTTGTACTGGTACCTGATATTGCAGCCTCTAAGAAAGACATCACAGAATAAAGAATGGGGAATATCGCCGGCGTATATGGACGGATGGTACGAAAGGCAAGAAATATTGCCAACAAGATTACCATGGTAAAGGTGGTGATAATTTCACCCAGCAATACAGTAGTTAGTGTATAGCCTTCGCCTGGTATTGTGGCGCCGAATGATATACTCCTGCCCATGGAACCCCAGGCCAGGATCGGTATACAGCCAATTATCGCACCCGCAAATTGCCCAAGAATATAGCTAATTGAAGTTCTACCATCTATCTTTCCCATAAGAAAGAACCCCATCGTAACAACAGGGTTGATATGCGCCCCACTTGCTTTTCCGATCGCAGATATTGCAATCAGTGCGCCCGTTGAACCAAATAGGAAACCCGTAATAAGCCTTCGAAGTCCTATATCTGGCACATACTGTTCTACCGGGCTGCCGGATCCAAACATGACAATCACTATTGACAAACCGATCAATAACAACAGTCCGGTACCTAACATCTCTGAAAAGAAAATCCGCCAGGGAAAGTTTTGGCTACTATTATTTTTCATACTTATTGGACTATTTATCCGTCATAAATTCAGATGCGTCATTATGCCACGAGAACCTGGATAGTGGATTTGGTATCTTACGGAGTTGGCTGTAGGGTTCTTTCAGTGGTTTTATTTGATACCTTGATGATGTTAGTTTCTTCGCCACTAACTTTTTGCGGTACAGTCACTTCAAAAATGTGATAGGACCATGCGGGCATGTTCAAATAAATACCTCCCGACAAAACTTCACTGCCCTGACGATCATAAACTGCATCACTCATGTGATCCCTGAATTGTACCAATTCATTTGCCAATTCAGCAAATGGCAACCGGATATAACACTGACTGGTGTGGGGAGCATAGTTAACAGCTACCAATGCTAATTCTCCATTCTTTCCTTCCCATGCAAATGCAAGAAAAGAATCTGAAGACTCGTTACCGTCCCATGCGGGCAAGCATTGGAGTAAGCTCCACTTGCCATCACGAAACATAGGTTTCTTTATTACGGCGAGCAGTTCTGTGTAGAATTTTTGCAAATCCGAATCGATCGGCTCTTGCGGTGCGCGAACCAGGTGTGGCGAGATGCGTTTTTTTCTTCCTTCAAATTGTCCTTGATGGAAAAACCTCAGGCCGGGTGATAAAAATGTTATCACGGCAGCAACCTTGTGAATATTCGTTGCAAATGTTGATGCTGCTCGGGGTTCATCATGATTTTCGATGAACCGGGCCAACTTAACCTGGTAATCCAGTCCCGCATAAAAATGTTCTCGCACAGCTTTCGTCCCGCCCTCACGCAAACGATCATAAAGCCGTTTATCATAGGTATAATCAAAACCCTGTTGCTGGAGGTTCCATTCCATATCCCAATAAACTTCAGCCATAAAACAAAAATCAGGAACTTTTTCACGAACACTATTTGTGGCTTTGGGCCAGAAAAGCTCTGCCTTTCGACCCCAGGTTCTTTCAAATACCTCAGGTAAAATAAGCATCGCCATATCACATCTCACCCCGTCGCATTGATCTGCAATGCGAAGAAGCTCTTTTATCATTGCGTTCTGGGTTTCCGGATTACTGTAATCCAACTGCAGGGTATCCGGCCATCCGGCAAAATACGGGTCGCGACCATATGCGAGTATCAGATCATCCGGCTTTCTTTTGACCACTGTATAATTATGAGGTTCTTTTTCAAGATCGCTCAAGGTACCCGGAACAAAATAATCAGGATGATCCTTCAGCCAGGGATGATCCGGAGCCATGTGATTCGGGACGAAGTCAAGCATTAGTTTAAGTCCGCGCATTTTGAGCCTGTCGCGTAGTCGCTTAAGGGCTTTTTCGCCGCCAAGATCGGGATGCACTGTATATTCCTTGATGGCAAATCCGGAACCGGCAATATCTTCTTCACACAAATCCTGAAGTGTTTCTTCGAATTCGCGTCGCCATTCCGGATTTTCGCGCGAAACTTTCCGTGCAAGTTCACCAGTGCGCCAAATACTCAGGAACCAAATCCAGTCAAATCCAGCCTCCGCAAGTTGATCCAGAGTATTGTCCGGGATATCATCCAGCGTGGCCCGTCGTTTCAGGCTCCGGGACAATTCCGTGAGGTACACTCTTGTATTTATCTGATAAAGGGATGGATAATTCGGATGCTTCATCTTGTTTTTTGCTGTTTTCTGTTTTATGAATAAATCCAGATTGCTTTCCAATTTCGAGTGCTTCTTTTGAATCCAGCGTTCCAAAAAGCTGGATAAGTTTGGCAACGACTCCGGTCCATCCGGTCTGATGACTGGCCCCAAGTCCCGCACCATTGTCGCCATGGAAGTACTCGTGAAACAGGATTAAGTCACGCCAGTTAGGATCATTTTGAAATTTCTCGCTGCCGCCATAGGTCGGTCGCTTACCGTCTTCATTGCGCAGGAAGATGTTAGTGAGCCGATCAGCGATTTCTTTGGAGACTTCGAAAAGGTTCATCAATTTACCTGACCCTGTGGGACACTCGATTTTGAAGTTGTCGCCATAATAAAGGTAGAAGTTCATCAGGGCCCTAATGATCATCACGTTCACCGGCATCCAGACAGGACCTCGCCAGTTGGAGTTACCACCGAACATACCACTATTCGACTCTGCCGGCAGATAATCCACCCGGAATTCCTGACTATCTATATGCAAAACGTACGGATGTTGTTCATGAAACTTGGAGATCGAACGGAGTCCGTAAGGGCTAAGAAACTCGTTCTCGTCAAGCATCTTCGTCAGGATTCGCCGCAGTCTATCCGGATTCACAAGGGCCAGGATACCGCGGTCTGCTACCCCCAAATGTGCCGGTCCCGTAGGATGCAGCACTGTCAAGAGTTCTGGCATCCTGCGCACACGCTCATGTATGTAGGTCATCGGTAGCGGGATGCGATCCCGTTGCCACTTTTCAACGACCGTTGTGGCACACAAGGGAAGTAGTCCCACCATCGAGCGAACTTTGAGTCGTTGAGCGCGGCCATCGGGCAGTCGAAGCAGGTCATAATAAAAACCGTCCTCTTCATCCCACATGCCATCATCTCCGGGTTGGTTCATGGCTGACGCGATAAAGTAGAAGTGTTCGACGAACTTGAAAACCATCTCTTCGTAGACGGGGTCCTCGGCTGCCAGTTCTACTGAGAGCTCTAACATGTTCTGGCTGAAAAGCGCCATCCATGCTGTTCCATCTGCTTGCTCAAGGTAGCCGCCGGTTGGTAGTGGGGCGCTGCGATCGAAGACACCAATATTGTCGAGACCGAGGAAACCACCTTCGAATACATTCTTGCCGAAGCGATCTTTGCGGTTCACCCACCACGTAAAATTCAGCAGCAGCTTGTGGAAAGTTGATTTGAGGAAATTTATGTCTGTTTCGCCACGCAGTGCCTGATCAGTCCGGTGCAGAAATAAGGTGGCCCATGCATGTACGGGAGGGTTCACATCACTAAAGTTCCACTCATAAGCGGGCAACTGCCCGTTGGGGTGAAGATAGGCGCCACGAAGCATCAGTTTCATTTGCTCCTTAGCGAAATCGGGATCAACGATAGAAAGCGGTATCGCATGGAAAGCCAGGTCCCATGCAGCATACCAGGGATATTCCCATTTATCCGGCATGGAAATGATATCCTCGTTTAGCATATGGTACCACTCTGAATTCCTGGAGGTTTTATAGCCCGAATGCAAAGGGTTAGAGTTGTGTTCATCAAGCCAGTTGTCTCCATCGAAGAAAAAGAACTGTTTGCTCAAGAGCATCCCCGCAATTGCCTGGCGCATTACATTCGTCTTATCTTCATTCGCTGAGGAAGGCGTAACCGATTTGTAAAATTCATCGGCTTCACTTAGTCTGTCGGCAAATATCTGGTCAAATGATTTTCCGAAAAGATTGCCATTAAGCTCTGCGGTGCTTTTGCAGAGTCGCAAACGAATAACTGCAGTTCGGCCCGCACCGACATCTCCCTGAAAGTGTGCAGCCACCTTGGTGCCTTTCATTTCCGGGTTGACGGTACTCAGGTTACCATTCACCACAAAGTCGTTAATGCCATCCTTCACATGTGGGCTTTCATTCTTTTGACCAGGGAAAAGTAGTTCATGATTGGTTTCATTTTCAGTGAATAGCAAGGGCACATCACCGTCGCAGCATAATATATATTCACCCAACAGCGAATGAGCTGCGGAGATAGCAGTTACCCCTGCCGGCGTTTTGATTTGCTTTAGACTCGGCTTCTTTGTGGCCCTGTTCGATTCGGCGATCCATTGTGACCAGTCGTTTCTGAACCAAAGTGTTGGCAACAGGTGCAATTTTGAGGGCTCAGGGCCCCGGTTGATAGCTGTGATTTTCACCAAAATATCGTCCGGGCCGTCTTTCGCATACTCGATGAAAACATCAAAATAGCGGTCTTCGTTAAATACACCTGTGTCGAGCAGCTCATACTCCATTTCGTCTTTAGAACGTTGACTGTTCTGCTTCACAAGATCATCATATGGATAGGCGGCCTGTGGGTACTTATAAAGAAATTTCATATAAGAATGCGTCGGGGTGCTGTCGAGATAGAAATAATATTCCTTCACATCCTCGCCGTGATTGCCCTCGCTATTGGTCAATCCAAAATAACGCTCCTTGAGAATAGGATCTTTGCCATTCCACAACGCCAGTGAAAAGCAAAGCCCCTGTTTGTCGTCGGAAATACCGGCAATACCGTCTTCGCCCCAACGATAAGCACGGGAACGGGCATGATCGTGCGTGAAGAAATTCCAGGCATCGCCGTTTTTACTATAGTCTTCCCGCACTGTACCCCATTGCCTTTCACTCAGGTAGGGGCCCCATTTTTTCCATGGAATATTCTTTTCCCTGGTTTCTTGTAATCTTATTTGTTCCCTGTTCATAACCAATCTCCTTTTTTTGAAAGTTTTGTAAATGATGATTTGGATCTGAATTCACAAGGTGGCGGCAAAGGATACGTTCAGGCCAAAACAGTCTTCCAGGCTGCAGGTCTTGAAGTATTTACCGATGTTATTTCATTAAGGGTTGACCATATTTCATTTGTTATATTGATACGCCAATCATATTTGCCTAAATTCAATCTTCAAAGAGTAAGACGTGAAAGCCTGTTAACTAGAAAGCCTGATAAGTAAGAGCGTCTGGAGCTGTTTCCCATTTCGAGATCATTCATTCATGTAAGATCAATAACTAGTGCCGTGGAGTAGAGCCGCATAGGATATATCTTCAGCCAGTTTTGCCATCGATCATGATTTTCATTTGGATGGCTTATCATTGAATTACCTCTTAAAAAGACGGTTAAAACCAAAGCTATGTAGTTTAATAATATAAATAAAAAAAATCGATTTATGCTGCCAAAGTCATAATACTTATCGTCTGGAGTGAAACAGGCAGGCGGTGGCTGGTGAAAGATGGTAAGTGTATGTAAAGAAGTATACATACCACCCCCGGCAAAGCATTATCCGTACCGTCGCGACTGGAGACGGACATTGATACTCCCATCATTATTTCGTTGTGGTTCTGGAAACACTTCTTAACCAAAACTAACTGCTTAATTAGAAATATTTAATATTAAATTATCGGTTCATTGGGGCCTCCAATGCGAATCCATTTAACTTTAAAACTTAATTAATGCATATCGGTATTCAGTTCCGGAACTTTACCCAGTCATTACGGATCAGGGGAAAAATTCCTCTGCTCAGATTGATTTTTTTTTAAAATAGGTATGATGGAATGGCCCCTGACATTTGTGATAAATTCAACTTTAGGAATTCTGATGAACTTTAGTGCTAATAAACCCCCACTTCGTCAAGTCGAAAAACGTTAGCTGAAATGCGATTAATATTTATCTGCCATAAATAAGATCAATCATATGAAAGTAATAAGCTTTTTTATCTTCTATCTTACATTCATTAGCAGTTGTCTTGGACAAACCTCTATTTCATCTGCAATCGAAAGACAGTTTAATAAGATCGAAAATGATATTTTGACGACTGCTCAAGCTATGCCAGAAGACAAATTCAATTTCACCCCTGAAAACCTTCAAATAAAAAACAGCGACTTTAAAGGCGTTCGAACCTTTGCTGGACAAATTATGCATATAGCGACTGACAATATTCTTATTTGGAGTGCGATCACCGGCGACTCAGTTCGTGCTGATATAGAAGACGTAAACGGTCCTAAGAGTATTAAAACCAAAAAAGACATTATTGAATTCCTTAAAAGCTCATTTGCAATCGGACGTAAGGCAATTTCAACATTGACAACTCAAAATGCAATGGACATGATGGACTTTAGATGGAGAAAATTGCCAAGGCTTGATCTTGCCTTTTACGCCCTGACACATGCTAACGAACATTACGGACAAATGGTTATCTATCTCAGAATGTGCGGGGTTATTCCGCCACCAACAGTTAACGAAAAATAATATTTCTTGTGAGGAAAAATTGTTTTATGCAAAGCCCGAATCAATTGCATCTAATTACATTATGAAAATTAACGTACCGATCATACTATCTACAATATTTGTTTTTTCATTTTTTATTGCACCCATTAATGCTCAAATAAGTCAGGGCGGCATGCGAGCTAAAATCAACAAACTTGTTAACAAGCTAAAAAAAGAAGATCAAGTACATTTTGGATACCCCGTTGGATATGGCGGTGAATCTGAAACTAAAAACAAATACTACAAATTGTATTTAAAGCTAAAATCAAAAGCGACAAATGAAGAATTGACTTTATTGACAAAGAATAACTTTAAGCCAATAGTGATTTACTCCTTTTCAATACTCCATTCCCGGGAGTATGAAGATCTCAAAAACATTTTTATCGAACATTTAAATGACACAAGCTTTTATTGGACAGCGGGTGGGTGTACAGGATTTGTGCAAAGAGTTAATTGGTTTATGCTTCGACAACTTAACCCAATAATCCAGGACAACAGCAAAGCTTACCTGACAAATGAAGAGCATCTGGCGTACTGCGCCATGTTCGAAAAACAAGACAAACTATTTTCATGTCATTAAAAGGTAACAAAGGCCCTGGAGTTTTTGAAAGAATTGCAGGATTTAACACACTACATCCATTGAAAATATTTCTCTTGACAGAAAGAAAGGCATCGCCCGACAAAGCTTCCGGACGGGCAAAACACTTACTGTGCGTTTTATTTCATACTTTCATTGCTTCGCTTCACTCGCAAAGACGGGTTTCTGTTCAGCTTTTGTTCCAGGCTAATGGATCAAGGCATGGCAGCCCTCCGACCAACCCTGACCTTGTATACAAATTCATCGTGCAATTTTAATCTAAAACTAAGTGTTATGAAACCGAATTTTTTTATAAGAACAAGCTTGCTTGTAATCATGTCAGTTTTCACAACAATAGTCCTGGCTCAAAATAAATCGGACACTACAGCCATTCAAAATATCCTGCAGGAGGAAGTTTCTTCCTGGAATAGTGGCGATGCTACAACTTATTCAAAACATTTTGCCGAGGACGGTACCTTTACAAACATTTTGGGAATGTTCTTTACAGGACACAAAACATTCCTGGAGCGACATGTAGACATTTTCAAAGGACGTTTTAGCAAAACTATACTTGAACAAAAAATCGTGTCGCTTAAATTTGTTGGCTCTAACGTTGCTATTGTGGAAACTCTTACTTGTGTTTCCGGATTCTCAAAGGAGGGCCCTCCGCCCGGAACATATGTTGACGACAAAGGATGCCTTTACACCCGCCTGTTACAGGTGATGTCAAAAATTCGAAATGACTGGAAAATCATGACATATCACAATGTGGACCTGAAACAAGGTACCCCTGTTCCTAAATAATTTAACAAAGAAAAACGGCATACAACATGAGGGGTTCTGTGTCCTTACAAATCTGAAATGGAAACCAAACTTCAGTTCAGGCCAGCTGACTTCGGCAAGCGAACAGGAAAATAAATATATTTATAACCTGAATAACCAATAAGTACTGACAAGTCAAACAAATAATAATTTCAAATGGCAGAAAAAAAATCAAAACTGGTTGAAATAAAAACAAAACCAACCTCCGCAAGCGTGGAGGATTTTATCAATAATGTTAAGGATGAACAAAAGCGTAAAGACAGTTTTGTGCTTTTGGAAATGATGAAAAAAGCATCCGGTGAAGATCCAATATTATGGAGCAGCTCCATCATCGGCTTTGGCAATAAAAGATACAAAAGCCCCGCCACTGCCAGAGAAGTTGATTGGCTGCGGATAGGTTTTTCTCCCCGTAAAGCGAATCTATCGTTGTACGTTAGCGTAGGTATTAAAGAACATGCAGCTGCTCTTAAAAAGCTCGGCAAGCATAAGACTGGCGTTGGTTGCCTCTATATAAATAAATTGGACGAGATCGATTTGAATGTTCTAAAGGAAATCATAGAGACATCATTAAAACGGGAGTAGAAGATCGAAAGCTAATTGCTTTTGTAGTCATAAGGGAATTCTGTTCCTTTAATCAGCGGCCAATTGTCTCAAAAATCCATAAAGATGTCCAATACAAAAGAGACTACGGAAAACCAGTCGAACGAAACAGCTCGCCTGGAAGCTTTCAGTGATGGAGTTTTTGCCATTGCGATTACACTTTTAGTTTTAGAACTTATTCAAATCCTCCACCCGCAAAAAGGTGAGAGTTTGCTTAAATCCTATCTCAATCATTGGGAACCATTTCTTGCATTTTTGATTGGCTTTCTAACGATCCTGATCTGCTGGATAAATCATCATCATGTATTTTCCTATATAAAAAAAACGGATAGTACTTTACCCTGGGTGAATGGCTTTATATTATTGATGATTACATTCACACCATTCCCAACAGCAATTCTTGCTGAATATCTGGAAACTGAAGGCAAATTTGCATTAGCCATTTTTGGGTTTAATTATTTTATGATCGCGATTGGTTCATATTGGATCTGTGCTTACCCGTACAACAAATCACTTATAGATGAAAAGGACAGGAAACTTTTTCATTACATCAAACTAACTTATGGCTATAGTATCATTTATACATTTCTTGCATTTTTAGTTTGCTTTATTTCTATACCCGTGGCAATACTCCTATATATGATATTGTTTTGTGTATTCGCCTATCCGAAAGAATTCGCAATGAGATTTTTAAAAAGAAAACAAAGGAAATTAAGAAAACCCAAATGAATCAATCACATTGACAGTATGGCCGTTCACTGGGGCATTTGCTGTCCACCCCGGCGGACAAGTTGCTGACTAAAGGTCACACTTGCCGGCAGGCCTGGTAGGCCAGCACAACCTGACCCGGCATATTCGCCGGAATACTGGCTGCAAGCATTATCGAACATCATATCAATTTCAGGCATGAGCGCAATAAAGATCGAAAGCTACTCTGACTCCTCCAAAGATGAAGTAGCGGGTTTCATATTAAATATTCAGAAAGACGAATTTGGTATACCAATAACCCTGGACATGCAACCAGATTTATCTGATATACCCAAATTTTACCAATTAAATAATGGAAATTTTTGGATCGCTAAGACTAACAATAAAATCATTGGAACAATTGCCTTGTTAGACATTGGTAACAAAAGGGGTGCCTTGCGAAAAATGTTTGTCGCGAAGGAATATCGGGGAAAAGAATTTGGTGTTGGGCAAATACTATTAACTAATTTAATAAATTGGTGTAAAAATAAAGGAATCGCTGAAATATTTCTTGGCACAACTGAAAAGTTTATTGCAGCCCAAAGATTTTATGAAAAGAATGGATTTATAGAAATAAACAAAACAGATTTACCCAAAGGATTTCCTGTGATGGATGTTGACGTAAAGTTTTACAGATTCATTATTTTGGGTTAAAAATGGTCATTGTAATACGGTCTTTCTGAAGATGAAAGCTTGTTTATATTGTTGATAAAAACTATCCTGATGAAGGTAAAGCTCCATTTGGTAAGTGCCATCTTAACCGGCACTTTATTAATTATTGCCTGCGAAAAAGGTAGTGATGGTAATTATATAAAGGCCACAATCAACGGCAATTCATGGACGACAAATTCCGTGTCTGTTGAAACGACGGGTAGCGGCTCCGGAACTGAACCCTGGAAGATTACCGGTTCTTTAAATGGCGAAGAGATTTCTATCAGGCTTCCCAACCAAAACCCCGGCAACTATCCTTTCCGTATCAACGGCACCAATCCTGCTATACTTCTTTCTTTTACCGGCGAATTGTTCGAATCATCGCACCGCATTAAATGGTCAACTGCTGATGAAACAGACCTGGCATCTTTTTCTATTGAAGGATCGGGAGACGGGATAAACTTCACCACGGTAGCCACGGTTAATCCAAC
>JANWHX010000033.1 GCA_025450235.1 Chitinophagaceae bacterium
ACTGAAGGTGACCTTTCCTGCTTTGACCCTCGCTCAGAAAGGTTCACAAGTTATTCTGAAAAAGATGGATTGCCGGTAAGCTATCCTACATCGACATTCCTGTATGATAAAGAAAACAAAGTATTATATACGGCCGGTAAGAGTGCGCTATTCTACTTTGATCCCGACGAAATGGATCCTGATCAGTCACCACAAAAAACTATAATTACTGCCATGTATATTAATGGAGTGCTGCATATGCCGGGGCTAGATAAGATTGAAAGTTTCAGATCATGGCAAAACGATATTACCATCCAATATGCGGCAATTGACCTGACGAATGGACCGGGAACCCAATATGAATACAAGCTCCTGGGTGAAGATACTGGTTGGATAAAGGCGGGGAATCAGCGGCAAATCAACTTCGGCCGCCTTCAGGCAGGTAGTTATACATTCATGGTGAGGGCCACTAACAACAGTGGTGTCCGGAGTATGGAACCGGCCAGCGTCCGGTTTTATATAAGGCCGCCTTTTATAAAAACCATCTGGTTTTATGCATTGGTAGCGCTTTTCACCGCCGGATTGTTTTATGTATTATATCGTTTCAGGCTGAAGCAATTAATGAAGACCGAACACATCCGCAGTGAAATATCCAGGAACCTTCATGATGAAGTAGGCTCTACCTTAACTAATATCAGCCTCGGCAGTTTACTTGCGCAAAAACAATTGCATGATCAAACTGCCTTGCAACGAATCTTAAAGAAAATATACGAAGACAGCCAGCATGTATCGGAATCTATGCGGGAAATAGTATGGAGCATCAATCCGCAGATTGATACGCTGGGTGATGCACTTCCGAGAATGCTCCATTATGCCTCTGAATTATTGGAAGCAGAAGATATTGTATTGCAGGCGGAGATCGCGCCGGAGATCGAGCATATCAAATTGACAATGCAACAGCGCAGGGACCTTTATATGATATTTAAAGAAACAGTAAATAATCTTGCTAAACATTCCAAAGCAACACAGGTAAATATCAGCTTTCATTTCAATGAAAAGATACTTTTCATGACCGTTTCAGATAACGGCGTCGGTTTTGACACAAGTGCTCCGCTTATTAATAACGGGTTGAAAAATATGCAGGAAAGGGCGGAAAGACATCAATGGAAACTCCAGGTGCGGTCGACATTTGGTGCAGGAACGAGCATTAATCTAAAGGCACAAATAGCATAGATATGCCATTGTCGCTTTGAGTAAAGACAAGGTAACTTTATAGTTTATGTTAACAAGTATTGTCATTTTTGAAGATAACCTGCGTCTGCGGCAATCGCTTAAGATCTTATTAGAAGGCGTGGAAGGATATAAGGTAAACGGCGACTACGAGAATTGTGAGCATGCCGCCGCGATAATTGACAAGCACCACCCCGACGTAGTGATCATGGACATTGATATGCCGGGAGTAGATGGCATAGAAGGATTACGCATTATCAAGGAAAAGTCGCCGCAGACATTTATCATTATGCATACGGTGCTCGAAGATGAAGAACGCCTGTTCAAATGCCTTTGCTCTGGAGCCAATGGCTATATTCTTAAAAACACCTCCTTTATCAACCTGCTGGATGCTATAGACAATGTTTTGCATGGCGGGGCACCGCTTTCGCCACCTATTGCCAAAAAAGTATTGCAGTCCTTCCAGGTAACATCGGCGGGCCGGTTACAATACAATCTTTCAGAACGTGAAGCGGAGGTGGTGCGATATCTCGTAAAAGGATATAGTTATAAAATGATTGCCGCTACATGCTACATCAGCCTGGACACTGTAAGAGGGCATATCCGGAATATTTATGCAAAACTGCATGTGAATTGCGGTCGTGAGGCAGTGGCTAAAGCATTGCGCGATAAGATTGTATAAATAATTTTTTTTCAGGAATAAGGAATTCCCGACGTTTGTATCCACCACCGGATCCGGACTCTTTTTTTTCGTTTTGAAATAGCATAGATATGCAATTGACTACAGCAATCATCCCTTTTAACTTTATAAAAATTGATTTTTATGGAAAAGAACAACCTCAATAACCAAACAGACCGTCGCCGTTTTTTGGGAACTATTACAGCCAGCGCTGCAACTATTGGGTTAGGGTCCCTTCTTCAACCCCTGCAGGCAAGCGCTGATGCCGGGATACCGGGGCAGACCATTGATGATGCCGACGAATGGTTCAAGAAAGTAAAAGGTAAACACAAGATCGTATTTGATGCTACTGAACCTCACGATGTATTCCCTTTTGCATGGCCCAGAGTTTTTTTATTGACCAATGAAAAAACAGGAACACCAGCCAATGACTGCGGAGTAGTGGTCGTACTACGGCATGCTGCCATAGGCTATGCCCTGGAAGACAAGCTTTGGAAAAAATACAATCTCGGGGAAATGTTCAAAGCCGACGATCCGGATACAAAGAAACCATCTTCGCGCAATCCGTTCTGGCAACCCAAACCGGGAGCATTCAAAGTGCCGGGTATTGGTGAAATACAGATTGGGATAAATGAATTACAAAGCAGTGGTGTGATGTTCTGTGTTTGCAACGCCGCATTGACCGTGTATAGCGCCGTAGCTGCAGACATGTTGAAGATGTCAGCGGCAGATGCATATAAAGACTTTGCCGCCGGGGTATTACCAGGCATCCAGGTTGTTCCTTCTGGCGTATGGGCATTAGGCAGGGCACAGGAAAGAGGTTGTGGGTATATCTTTGCCGGGTAATTTCAAAGATGCCGATAGATGCAAATAATAAACTCACGCCGGTTATTATTCCTGGTGACTGTATCTGCCGTTTTAATTGTCGTTGTATTAGCGGCAACTGTCAATAAATATCACACCGTTAACAAAGATCCGGGGCTTTCTTTTACAGAAGGGTTTTTATGGGAAGCTCCGGATACTTC
Organism: Chitinophagaceae bacterium; assembly: GCA_025450235.1. GTDB lineage: Bacteria > Bacteroidota > Bacteroidia > Chitinophagales > Chitinophagaceae > VBAT01. The sequence continues at coordinate 2,914 of JANWHX010000033.1, forward strand.
ACGCATTCCCCTGACGGATGACGGCATGCTTATCCGCTACGGAAGAGATCTTATTGCGAACACCTCCTATTATCTTGGCCCAAAAGGAAGAGTCGCAGCGATCACCAACGGCATGAATTGCCAGAACTGTCATTTGGATGCCGGCACAAGATCGTGGGCTAATAATTATAGCGCGGTTTTTTCAACCTATCCCAGGTTCCGGGAACGAAGCGGGACGGTGGAGAATATTTATAAAAGAGTAAATGATTGCATTGACCGAAGCCTGAATGGCCATCCTATTGATACCATGGGCAGGGAAATGCAGGCAATATCAGCGTACATCATTTGGCTCGGACAAAAAGTACCCAGGAACATTAAACCATTGGCGGCCGGTATCCGGGACCTTGCATTTCTTGACCGCTCTGCCGATCCAATTAGAGGACAAGCTGTGTATGTGCAAAAATGCCAGCGGTGCCATGGCGACGACGGGCAAGGTCTGCTAAATCCTGATAGTATCTCGTACCAGTATCCGCCGTTGTGGGGAAAGAATAGTTACAACACCGGCGCCGGATTATTCAGGATGAGTCGTTTTGCGGGCTATGTACGCGATAACATGCCATTTGATGCACCCAATAACAGTGCACCATTAACGGATGAGCAAGCATGGGACGTTGCGGCGTTTGTAAATTCGCAGCCGAGGTCAACAAAAGATTATAGCAAGGATTATCCGAATATTGCTGGCAAACCTATTGATCACCCGGTTGGACCTTTTAAAGATAATTTTTCTGCGGAGCAGCACAAGTACGGACCTTTCGATCCGATCCGTTTGGCAAAAGAAAAAAACAAGACAAAATGAAAAAGTGAATTTAATTACATCGATTTTAAAACTTTCGTTATGAAAAAAACACTATTGATCGCAGTCCTGGTTATGATTGCAGCGGTCGTGAAGGCTCAAAATGTTGACTATAGGGTTGTGTTTGATATGACCAGCAGGGATAGTTTAAATCAGCAGGCAGTTGTGCGTGAATTAAATCTTATCCGGGAAGGAAACCCTGATGCAAAATTGGAGGTGGTCATGTACGGCCAGGGAATCGACCTGGCAATTAAAGACAGGTCGGGGCAACAAGCCAATGTTCAGAAATTATTAAATGATAAGGGAATATCCTTCAAGATCTGCGCCATTGCGATGAAGAGAAATAACATTGATAAATCGCAGTTGATTCCCGGAGTGGAAATTGTACCGGATGGAATTTATGAGATCATCCTGAAACAACGAGAAGGTTGGGGATATATAAAGGTTGCCCGTTAAAAGATATATCGAAGTATTACATCCCAAAATACCAAACCCATGCAATAAAAAATAATTGCATCGGTATCCGGAACCAAAGATACTTCGGATCATTTCCTTCATTCGTTCCTTTCTGATAATCTACTTTGTGGATGGCTGCATTGATATTGGCGGGTACGATAGCAATAAAGAAAATAATCAGTAGTAATGATGTAATATGTCTCACCGAAAGAATGAGGAGACCCATTGCTGCAGCTACTTCTATTAATCCTGTCAGATAAACAATCGCTGTTTTAAATGGAATAATACCGGGGATCATCATGGCCATGCCTTTGGAATACGCAAAATGACCGATGGCCGTGAAGAGTAGCATAACACTCATAGCAGCATTTCCCGCAAAAATGAAATTCCAGGTGTGATTAAAAATCTTAGCGCCTAATAATGCTATTGCAAAAGTTACAAGTAAAACAATTAGTGGTTTCATCCGGAAACTATTGACGCACCAATAGCAGCCTTTTAATAATCGAGGTCGAGCTTTAATTTGTCTTTCAATTCCTTCACCAGGGGATATTGTTCCATCATTTTTTGTAACTGCTCCCTCGAGGATAGTGGAGCTTCAAATTTTGGCCGTAGCTCCGGCCTTTCTTCAATGACAACTGAATATTGAAGAGCCCGGTTGTTCAATCGTTCCTGCAAGAATGAAAAAAGTTTGTTGCGTTCCTGTTCAATGAATTTTTGGTCGATATTAGTCGCCACCACAGCCTCGAAAGAATTATCATCCTTTATTCGCAGGGCTGTCATTTCAAAACTCTGGACGGCCGAGCTTTTTCCATTTTTGAGTTTCACGGCAAATTCATTCCATGCGCTTCTCAGTTCTTCTTCATTTAAAGGATGGCTGGTATTTCCGTTAGTAGAAGGACCATTGCCCTGGTATTGTTTGCGGATCTTGTCTAATGCAGATATTTTACCGGACGCCGGTTGTTCGATAACTGTTTCCGGTTGCCTGTTCGCGGATGCCTGCTGCTTTCCGTATGCCGGGCCATCTTCGGCAACACTTATCTTTGCGGTTACTGCTGTTTCAATGATAAGTTTTTCTGACGACTTTTCCTTTCCATCCCGTTTGATATCTGGCCCCGGCTTCTGACTTCCGACCTCTGACCGTTGTTTCCTGACTTCAAAAGGAACAATCTGCCGGAAAGCCAACGGCTTCGCCGCCTCAATTATTTTTTTTTTATGGATTGTCGGTCCATCCGCAGATAATTCGATCGCTTGCCGGAGGTAGCAAAGTTTGATAAGCGCTAATTCAACATGGAGCCTTTTATTACGGGCGGCCTTATAATTAATTTCTGTTTCGTTCAATATATTCAAGGCACTCACCAAAAGGGCAGCTGGAACACTTTTAGCCGTTGCTACATATTTTTCCCGGAAACTTTCCACCACTTCCAGTAACCCGGCAGCCTTTTCATCCTTGCAAACAAGAAGGTTACGGATAAACTCGGCAAAACCATTGATCACCAGGTCACCTTCGAATCCTTTACGATTGATATCATCGTAATGCAACATGGCACCCGCCAGGTCCTGGGTGACCATGCAATCCAATAATTTGAAATAATAGTCTGCATCAAGGATATTAAGATGCTCAAGTGTATTTGCATAAGTCAGTTCGCCATTGGTGAAGCTGACTATCTTATCCATAATACTAAGCGCATCACGCATGCATCCTTCACTTTTTTGAGCAATGACATGCAATGCCGCCTTTTCTGCTTTTATATCTTCTTTTTCGGCTATTTCCAATAAATGCCTGACGGTATCATTTGTTGTGATCCGTTTAAAATCGAAGATCTGGCAACGGCTGAGTATAGTCGGAAGAATTTTATGTTTTTCAGTTGTGGCTAAAATGAAAATAGCATAGGGGGGAGGCTCTTCCAATGTTTTCAAAAAGGCATTAAAGGCAGACGAGCTTAGCATATGCACCTCATCGATAATATATACTTTGTATTTGCCGGCCTGTGGGTTGAAACGTACCTGTTCCACCAGGACCCTGATATCATCGACCGAATTATTCGAAGCCGCATCCAGCTCATGAATGTTCAGGGATGTGCCTTCATTAAAAGAAATACAGGACTGGCATTTGTTGCAGGCTTCTCCCTCCTTTGTCTGGTGTTCGCAGTTAATTGTCTTTGCAAGAATTCTTGCGCAGGTCGTTTTTCCTACTCCTCTTGGCCCGCAAAACAAAAAAGCATGAGCCAGTTGATTATGTTTGATCGCATTTTTTAACGTGGTGGTAATATGCGATTGCCCTACAACTGTATCAAAAGTTTGTGGCCGGTATTTTCTTGCTGAAACAATGAATTTATCCATAATCACGAAGGCAGAGGCTGGAGGTAAGACGTCTGGGACATTACATCCGGATCACTCTTCATTTATGCAATAATAAAGAAAGTTTTGTCAGCAGGGATTTTGGTTTTTTGCACACTGAAAATAACACTCGTCAACCCCGGATTTCAGACCTTAGACTTCCCACTCACAGCAAAACCGGGTGACGTTTAAACTCTTTGGTTCTGTCAAAAAGATACCGGTACGTCGTCAATATCCTGCTCCGGTAAGTGCCAAGCGCTTCGGATACGTTGACCATTTTAGGGTTAAATTCTCCTATCCATTGCATTTCATATTCTTCATAAAGAAGTTTATCTACCTGGGGCAGGCCATTTTCGTCCCGGTTTTGGATCACCGTCCCGCCTTCCATAATAATATAACTGTCCACACCTTTTCCCTGGAATTCGGGTATAACGCCAAATACCAACCCCACGAATTTTTTATTCTTTACAGTTGATTTGATCCAAAGAAATTTTAGTTTATGCCACCAGCTGAATTTGCCATCCAGGTACTTGAACCATTGATTCAGATCGGGCAAGTTGATCCAGATAGCAACCGGTTCTCCCTTATAATAAGCAAACCAACTGATCTTTTCATCCATGACAGGTTTCATCGACTGAAACATTTTCCGAACTACTTTTTCGTCCAGCTGTTTCAAACCGCCATGACCGGCCCAGGCTTTGTTGTAAACGACTGTAAAATCTTTAGCGAATTTATCCAACTGGTTCTTTTTTATATGTTCGGCGCTGAAGTTGGGGTCCTTGGCACATAACGCGTGCCGGTCGTAAAACTTTTGATCCACCTTGTCTTTTGCATGTAATGCAAAGCAGATCTGGTTGAAAAAATTCTTGAAACCGTAATTTTCAAACAATTGCTGGCAATAAGGCTGGTTATAATTCATACAATATAACGGCGGCTCGGAACCTTTGACAATTAATCCCCACCAGC
>JANWHX010000034.1 GCA_025450235.1 Chitinophagaceae bacterium
CTCTTATGTTTCGCGCCATCCATTTTTACAATTTTCGGTGTGAACTTCCCTAGAATATCAACCAATGTGTTTTGCGATTTCATTACTTCTTCAATATTCTTGTACGCAAAAGGAGATTCATCCAGGCCGCCACCCAGCAATTTTACACCAAATTTCCTAAGCTCATCTTTAAACTGCTTATCCGTAACAGACGCTAACGCTCTGGTTCGGCTCATCTTTCTTCCTGCCCCATGTGACGCTGAGTTAACAGAAGCTAATTCCCCTTTGCCTTTTACAATAAATCCATCAGCAGTCATTGACCCGGGGATAATTCCGAGTACATCTTTACCGGCTGGTGTTGCTCCTTTTCGATGAACGATCACATCTTTTCCTTCCCACTTTTCTTTCCACGCAAAGTTGTGATGGTTCTCCAGCATCTTAATAGGGTCCCGACCCAGCTGCTTGGCAATCTTCGCATGTATCACATGATGACAGGCAGATGCATAATCACCGGCAAGGTTCATCGCCCACCAATACTCCATTCCTTCGTCCTCATCCAACGATAACCACGCAAGATTTTTAGCATCCCCTGGCAAACGTCTTTTGCTGATAGCAATTTTTGTGTAATGATTGGCAATATTCGCTCCCAATGCTCTTGAACCGGAATGAGACAATAATCCGACGTAGGTTCCCGGATCAATACCGAGCACTTCATCTTTCTCATCAATCCCAACCACACCAAATTCAACAAAATGGTTACCTGAACCTGACGATCCCAATTGTTTCCATGCACGGCCATGTAAGCCTTTCAATAATGGCAACTGATCAAACAATTCGTTTTCCATCACTTCATGGTTTTCCGCCCGATCAAACTGCTGACCGCTGCCAAACAAAGTGGCTTCGTTGATTTCTCTTGCGAAATAGGATTCCTTTTGTGTCAGCTCTTTTGGATTGATATCAAAAATACTCAAGCACATGCGGCACCCAATATCCACACCCACTCCATATGGAATGACAGCATTTTGCGTTGCGAGCACCCCGCCAATAGGTAAACCATACCCGCTATGAGCATCGGGCAGTAATGCTCCGGCTACTGCCACCGGTAATTTAGCCGCGGTATACATCTGGTGCATGGCGCCTTCATCAATATGTTCCTGGCCAAATACATTGAATTGAATGCCAGCCTCCCTAAGTCCCTCCAAAGGAGGGATTTCAGATTCCGATTTTGCCAATAGCTTTTCAGCAATCACGAAGAGGGTTTCGTGCTTTATATAATCTTCCGGTGATTGCAGTATTTCCTTTAGTATTTCAACAGCCTGTTCTTTTGAATGATGTTTGAAATTTCTTTCCATTATATTCATGGCAATGCTGATCACAGGTCCTTGCGGGTAACCGATAGCACGTAATTCTTTTCCAGATAATTTTAACTTACTCATTGTTCTTATTTTTCTCTTTCATCTCTTTCTTGCCCAATAAAACTACTTGAATTCTTGCCGAATAGGGATAGGATTTCTGGCAAGGCGTTCCTTCCGATAATGCCGCATGGTTCAAACTATTTTGGAAAGCTTCCCCGCTGCATCTCGCGGGGAAAGCTTATTCCTCCTTCTGCACCTAATTCGCTTATCTTAAACCATATTCTGCAGGATGGCGAATGACTTCATTCAATTCATCCTGGCTGTTATGATCTCCTCTTTTTCTTTTATTGCTAATCAGCTCGGCAATGAACCGAATAGTCAGCACGATCATTATAAATTTCATCGAATACCTCCTTTACCGTTTCATCTTGTTTTGCGGTTTCTCCATCTCTTTACTTACCGCGATCATTATCGCCGCTAACAGGTGAATTATAAGTGACAATTCCATTATTTGATTTATTGAACATCAATAAAAAAACCCGGTCGTTTTGCGACCGGGTTTTTATCGTTCAGGTGCAGTTTAAACCTGCACTTGGATATACTCCGGTCGCTTATAAATACTATCATTCAGATTTCCCTTTGGCTCAATACTTCTATACGCCTGCACATACCAATGGCATATGGGTGATGATAGCTGATCATTCCGCATGGTAAATCGTTTATGTTGTAATGATTTGAGCATTTTATTTTTTACAATGACTAAGATTCAGTTTTATTTTATTTACACACCTCCGGGCATAAATTAATTTCATCAATCTTTCAGACTCCTCAAACCCCTCGCGGGAAGTCCCCGAAGCTTCTGTATGCGGAGGCTGACATAAAAAAACCCCGCAATCTCTTGCGGGGCCTGTATTCCATCGAATTCGTTTGTTTAAACTATTTCTTTAGCATACATGCGCCGCAAACTGTATAGTCATTTTTCGGACTAAACCAATTCACCGATTCAATATGTAGTTGTCTGCAGAGCATTTAATTTGTTTTGTCCGAAGAACCCCTTCGGAGCGGGTGCAAAGATTGGAATAATTTTTTGTAGCCACCTAATTTTGTTGAATAAATTTTAAAAAAAATTTTTACCAGTTTACTTCCATTATTTCCACGTCGCCAACCTGGTTATCCATGATGACGTTCTCCACTTCAATTGACTGATTGTCTTTACCAAAATTCTTAAACTTCCTGATTCGGACAATCGATTCGTAAGATTACCCGGTTTCGTGTTAAGAAAAGTCTTGAGGAAGATAAGAAATGGTAAACGAATACAATTCCAACTTCCTGACAAAAAATAAACCCCGCTATTAGCGAGGTTCGTTTAGATCCTTTTAGTGATAATTATTTTTGTTAGTTAATCCTTTACTATTCTCAACCGAAAGGACAGACTTACATAAGGATGGCTGGTAAACATATAGTATCCCTTACCCTCAAAATCGTAAGTACCCATGTGAAACTGGTAGTTGTAACCTCCCTGAAGTTTCAATCCAAATTTCGGTGTGAAATTAATCAGGGTGCCCAGGCCACCACCTATACCTGCAGTGAAAGCTTGACCAATGACCTCCTTTTTAAGATTATAAGCATACTCCGGTGTTCTGTTTTCGGTTTTTGCCCCGCTTGCTATTACAATATTGAAGCCGGCTGTGACGAATGGTCTTACTTTGCGTTCCTCCTCGCCGTTGTTCAATAAATGATAGTTATAGTTAAAGGCATAGATAAACTGAGCTTTGCTGGTGCCATTTACTAAAACGGACGCATCATTTTCATCAGTTGTAGAATAGGAATATTCATAAGAAGGAATAAACTGGAGTTCCCAGGAAGTAAAAAGCCGTTTGTCATCCCGATCCCTGCCAAAGCCAATTTTAAAACCTATCGGGCTTCCCTTGCCATCTTTAAAACTATAGAGCTGGGTCCCAAGTTCATAAGTCCGGCCTTCTTTTTGAAAAAAACTGGCTTTCTTATACTGTGCGGAAAGACCGAAAGCCAGCAGTAGTGCTGCTGTAAGTGACATCCATTTTTTCATAATGCTTGTGTTGGTGATCATTGTTTTGGTGTTAAAAGAATATATTTAAAAGAACTGTTGTAAGTGGCATCGATAAAGGCCAGCACATCTGCCCATTTATCTTTATTGATATTTTTCTGTTTATAGATCTTCGAGAGGTTCAAAACGACAGAACCGTTCTCTTCTTTGGCCGACAATGAAAAGCTGCCTGCTTCATTGTCTACTGATTTATTTAATTCACTAAGGCCATGCGCTGTGTATCCATCAGGTATCTTAAAGTTGATAGACCAGATAAAACTGCGGGGATAGCGTGTATCAATATCATATTTGCGGTCCCTTTCTTCTTTGCGGATCTGTACCTGTGAACCGATCAAACCCGCCAGGTTGATCATGTATTTTTTTCCTGCTTTTTTTACAAAGCCCCCTATTTCAAAACCTTCCTTGACCACCAGTGCATTTTTTTTCTGGCTTCTGCCATCACTCACTATATCGAAATGAACATTACTCACACGCTGATCAAACTCAGATTCAAGGGACTCTTTGACAAACTCTGGTTTTTGTTCTTTAAACTGTTCCTTCAGCGCCGTGATTGAATTATTATAACTCTCAGCTTCCTTCGATCTCATATTATCAGTTGGTGAATTGCCGCCGTAGTTCTTGTAATCGTCGACCATGTACGGAGTGAACTTGAGCGCATTGCCAATCACGCCTGCTTTCTGGAGACCCTTGTAGGTGGAAGTCCGGATAACCATTAGTTTTTTCATATCCCCTGATAGCTCCGTTTTAATGGCTACATCCGTTACGTTATCAGCAATGGTAGTACCCGGCAGGGTAAATGATTTTATTTGCTGGCTTCCACCTTTTTTAGCCGGCTCATAAATTATATACGCTTCATTATTCAGCAGGCTCTCCACCATATCACCCGGATTGGAATAATCAGTAATGTTGAAATATAATTTATCTCCTGTTTTAATAATATAGCGGATCTCCTCATCAAACAATACTTCTTTTAATTTGCCGATATTGTTTCCGATCGAGATGACAAGCTCCGATTTAATGTCCCGCTGGTATAAGAGCGACCCGTACATAAAAGCAAACACTTTATCGCTCAGGTAACTGTTACGGAACAAAATCCTGTTCCGCAATAAATAATAAGCACGTTCTGCAAATTCCTTTTCTCCCCAGTTTTTGGCGCCCAGTTTTGACATTTCACCCCAGCATTGATTAATAAAACCCTGGATGGTCAACCCATAACTATAGTACTGATCACCGACACGTTCATAATCTTCCCAGGCTTTGCGTGCCAGCTGTTCCCGGGTGAATTCGCTCTTCAACTCACCTTTATCACCGATCAACGCACCTTTTACATCCTCCCGGTTCGAATAGATGACCTGGAATTTTACAAGGGGGTATTGCAGAAAAGGGCTGACGAAGTGGACATCTTTTTCCGTGTCCCTGTCCTTATCTACAAAGACGTAGCGGAAAAAATCTTTCTCTGCTGCATTTTCCTTGTTGAACCGCGGAGCACCATTCAGCGAAAGGAATTTGAAAAATGATTTATCATCCGTTTCAATGACAATCTCATTGTAAAGGATCGGATAATACTTATTGCATACTTCGTAGACAGGCGAAAATTCGATATAGCCCGATGAAGTCACATCCAGCTTGCTTTTAGTATTCGTTACATATTCAAGTATATCTCCCGGTTCAAGTCCCGGTACCGGCACTTTATAATAGGTATATTGTGATCGTGCTACTTTGTCGAAAAAACTCTGGAAATATTCAGGGATAACACTGGTATTTTCAACACCTACTGCAGTCTTCAGATCAATGTTTGTAATACTGCCATCAGGTTTTACGATGCGGGCGATGAAACCATCCTCTTTAGCACCATAACGGAAATATATCTCTGAAAAAGCATTGACAGAGTTATTGTCGTTTAGCTTGATCTTAAAACGATCCTTTTCCATAAACCAAAGACTGCGTTCCTTGCGGGTAATAAAACCTCCCCGGCTTGTCCTGTCAAACTGAACAATTCGGGAATAACCCATGATCACAGCTGATTTCTGATCCCATTTGGAAGGAATACTATTTTCTTTAAAAGCCGGCGCCACATCATTCAACGTTACCCGGGCATTCGCTTCAAGATTGTCCAGGAAATCTTCATCGATATAACTCTGGGCTCCCGAAGGAAGTGAAAGTCCCATACACCAGGCGAACAAAACAATGAAGAGCCAATTAAACATTTTATTATTGATCATCACGAAAAAATTATTTAGTTGTTACGCTGAAAAAAAAGCTGCTGAATTCTTTAATGGATTCAAGGAATTTTGTCCAGTCCGCGAAATCCTTTTTATTGATCACGCTGTTTTTGAGAACAAGGTATTTCTTCAATATGATCTTATTTCCCTGCACCTGGTATTCCCCTTTGAATTCATACCCGGGATATTTTAATTCCAGCTTCTCAGGCACATCTGTGAACTTGCTGCCTGCCGAGATGGTAAGGGAGAATTCATCTTCGAAACTCAGTACGTAATCAAAGTCATATCCTTTCAGCCTTTTTTCATCAGGCATGTATTTATCAAGTGTTTTTGGGAAAAAATCGACATTGATATATTTATTTCCCGAGATTATTTGCACCGCATTCTTCAATTCAATAGTGCCTGAGATAGTAACAGGTATCTCGCGGTTACTGAGATCGCTTGTTTTAATGTCAGAAGCCTCGAGGTTATTGTTATTGAATTCAAGGAAAGAGTTAAAGAATTTATCACGGTTGCTAATAGGAAGATCATGGTATACCTGGTGAAAATCTTTCCTTTCGTTTCCGGTGAGGGTCACTTGTACCTTCCCGGTAAGCAATTCATCCTTCAAAGTAAAATCCGCTTTCGTGAAGACCTTATGATCATCACCCACTGTGATGGGTACTTTCTTAATGTCGAATTTCTCACCCTGCGCAACCATGGCTTCCTTCCCTTGTATACGATAAGCGTTTTCTCCAAAAGGAACATATTTTTCAGTCGCGTCGAGGAAATATTCCTTGCCCTGGTAATATAATGTAGCTATCGCATGATTGTTAACGCAAAGTACAGGCAGCGATTGAGGGTAGGGTAATGCACGGGTTCCTATCCAGGTAAAATGGGCATCATAACCGGCAATTTTCAGCATTTCGGTCAGGAGGTTGGCCATTCCTTTGCAATCACCATATTTGTTGGCCATCACTTCCTGGGCCGAAGCAGGGATGTAGCCCGAATATCCGTCTTCATAAGCAATGTACCGGATCTTATCCTGAACAAAATAATATAAGGCTTTTATCTTATCGATATCTGTACTCTTACCGGCTATTATTTTAGATACCTCGCTTTTGATTTTTTCTTTGTCGTTGCCGGCCATATTGTAAAGACGATTGTTCCACTTATATACATCAGCTGTTTTATCAAAGCCCTGAAGCAAATCACCTTTGCTTTCAAATGATTTTATCTGGATAAGGATGTGCGGATCAGTATATGCTCTTCCGATCTGTTTGAATTCAGATTTAAACGCGGGAAGATTCTTCATGATAAAAACATAGTTCGTATAGCCGCCTTTACTGGTTTGTTGTTTCTCTACCTTATATCCATCAAAATTCATTGACTTAAAATCAATAGATAGCCATTCTGGTACTTTGAACTCCAAGATTTGTTCAACAACCGGGTAAGGCATATGGAAAAAAAGACGGGTAAGGTATTTGCCGTCGGTATATTCCTTTTTGACAGTGATACGGGCCGATGAACCTTTTTCAGTAAAACGTAATGGGAAATATCTCACGCGGCTATCATCGAAAAATATATTCTCATCTGTCAATGAGCGGTCAATACCATTGCGATCCGAGGTGACATACTTGCTGGCGTATTTTACGGCTTTCTTAAATGTTTTGAGCTGGATGAACTTGTTATAAAATTCCGGGTAAGTAAGAGCGGAAAAATTCTTAAGGGAAAGAAATTCCAATTCTGCATCTTCCTGTACGACCACTACTTTGTCGCCAAAAGAATTCTTGCCTTTGTCAAAACTGAAAAAATGATAGGAGGAACGGCAAATGACACCGTCATTTTTATATGTCCTGGCAAGCAATTCAGCTTCTGCAAGATCATCTGAAGCGACTTGTGCAAAGGTGGATAATGAAAGGAAAGCTAAGAATAATGCAGTGATCAAACGCAAATGTCTGCGGCTAAAGATAAAAGCACGGGCAAAAAATAGCGATCCATAGGTAAATACGGAAGAAACCTTCATAAGCGGGTTGTTTGGCAGCGCAAGATTATAATAAAAAAGGTCAAATTGAAGCTTTGGGAGTCTTTTTTGTGGCTTGATCCCAATCATTAGAAAAACGAAGAAAAAGGCTGTTTATTATCTAAAAAAAGCCTGTTCTCTTTGAGTCTCAAGCAATCAGTGACCAGAGTGGCCACCAGTTGCACACATGCATTTTTCATCGCATGTTTGATTTTATTGTTGTTCGTGCCGGGGTTTCTTATTAGCCCTGATCTCTTCCCTGGCTATCCTAATTATCGAAGCCGGGCATCTTTTGAAAGAATCACGATCTTCTCAATATGATTCACCTGTCTTGCGGATTACAAACAGTCCCCTGCCGGCGATAATGAAGTTCCCGGTTTATTGAGATTAAACGTGACGATCAGAAATTTATCCCCCCGATATGGACCTCGGTAATGTACCAATACCCTATCTCTTCATCAAAGCTGAAAATAACACGCCAGTCACCTTTCAACGTTTCGCAGTCTTTGTTATTCGTGGCTGTTACCGAGTATTCACCGGCGACAATACTTTGTCCATTGTCTACCGTGCAATTGTCGGCCTTTATCCCGGTTACTTCAAGATCCTCATAAGCATCTTTGAATCTGTTCACGACCGCCTTCAGTTCATCTATCGAAAGTGGATAATGGCCGTTTAGACGCAGGCCTTCATCCTGGAAATGATGGGTCCATTGCATCGGCTCTTTTTGCAGAATATAGTTAACGCAACTTTCGGTCGCGGCTCTTGTATTTTCATACACCGGATCAGGATAAAATTCATCGTAAATAAAATTGGTACTCCACCCCGGCAGATTCATATCATCTGTTTCGTGTTCAAATAATTCTTCCGTTGTAAAGCGGTACAATTCTCTTGCAGAAATATTCGGACTGCATACATCCAGGTCGATGCCGTATTCATTCATACGGTGGCGAAGTTCTTTCCACGCTTCTTCCATAGCATCATCGGGTATTTCGTTGACAGGAGTAAGATCCGAAGGTCTTCCGATCTTATCGAACACTTTAATAGTTTTATGCTCTTCAAATTGTTTTTCAAATGCCATTATATTATTCAGAAATTGATTTTCAATTTCCGGTGGGAGTTCACTGTTTTCATCGCCGCCAAAGTGGCCACCGCGTTCCAGCATCAGTTTCATTTTCAGAAAATCATTTTCAGCTTTGAGCTGTTCTTCCTGATTTAGTTTTGGATAATCTTCTTGCATA
>JANWHX010000035.1 GCA_025450235.1 Chitinophagaceae bacterium
ATTGAAAAGCAAGGAACAAACCTTCACCGGCTCTTTCTTCAGGATCTAATTCGAACAGATCTTTTCCAAGAAACTCAACTGAGCCCTCCGTTACTTCATATTCCTTTCTTCCGGCCAACACTGATGCCAGGGTGCTTTTACCGGAACCATTCGGACCCATGATCGCATGTACTTCTCCGGCTTTTATCTCCAGGTTGATACCATTCAAGATCTTCTTTCCTTCAACGCTCGCATGTAAGTTCTGAATCTTTAACATGATTGTTTATTATTATTATTTATTCTTTAGAATCTAATCAACTCTTAAGGCTGAACGCCCAAGGCTTAAGACTTAGGGCTGAACGCTCAAGGCATAAGGCTTAATGCTTTTATCTTCCACGTTGAGCGTTTTACAAATAGTATTCAGCATTCTGCATTCTGCATTCTGCATTCAGCATTCAGCATTTTGCGTTCAGCATTCGGCTCTATCCAACACTTCCCTCCAAACTAATCGCCAACAACTTCTGTGCTTCAACCGCAAACTCCATGGGCAATTGGTTCATTACTTCTTTGGCGAAACCATTTACGATCAATGCCACAGCAGTTTCGGTGTCAATACCACGTTGATTGCAATAAAATATCTGGTCCTCTCCAATCTTTGATGTAGTGGCTTCATGTTCCACTATAGCTGTCTTATTTTTTACCTCTATATAAGGGAATGTGTGCGCCCCGCATTTATCACCCAATAAAAGCGAATCGCATTGAGAAAAATTCCGCGCATTCGTGGCGTTTTTTCCAACATGTACCAGACCCCGGTAACTGTTATTGCTCACACCTGCAGAAATTCCTTTGGATACGATCCTGCTTCTTGTATTTCTTCCAAGATGCTGCATCTTGGTGCCTGTATCTGCCTGCTGGTGATTATTCGTGACAGCCACAGAATAAAATTCTCCCACCGAATTGTCGCCTTTAAGAATAACGCTCGGATATTTCCACGTGATGGCCGAACCGGTCTCTACCTGTGTCCAGGATATTCTTGAATTATTTCCTTTACATATGCCACGCTTCGTTACAAAATTGTAAATACCACCTTTACCCTCTTTATCGCCGGGATACCAGTTTTGAACAGTCGAATATTTTATTTCGGCATTGTCCATAGTGATGAGCTCAACCACGGCGGCATGCAACTGGTTCTCATCTCTCATCGGAGCTGTACAACCTTCCAGGTAACTCACATAACTTCCTTCTTCGGCCACGATTAATGTTCTTTCAAACTGACCGGTGTTCTCTGCATTAATACGGAAATAGGTAGATAATTCCATGGGACAACGAACGCCTTTCGGTATGTAACAAAATGAACCGTCACTAAAAACAGCAGAATTTAATGCCGCGAAATAATTATCTGTAATCGGCACTACGGTGCTCAAATGTTTTTTTATGAGTTCGGGATGTTCCTGTATGGCTTCGCTCATCGAGCAAAAGATGATCCCGAGTTCGGATAATTGTTTTTTGAAACTGGTGCCGATCGAAACGCTGTCAATAACCGCATCAACAGCCACACCGGTCAAGCGTTTTTGTTCATCTAATGAAATTCCCAGCTTTTCAAAAGTTCTTCTTAATTCGGGGTCAATTTCATCCAGGTTGTTGGGATTTATTTTTTGTTTGGGGGCAGAATAATAAATAACATCCTGGTAGTTGATCCGGGGATATTTAATATTCGCCCATGTCGGTTCCTCCATCTTAAGCCAATGGCGGTACGCCTTCAGTCTCCAGTCAAGCATCCACTGCGGCTCGTTCTTTTTGGCAGAGATAAACCGGACTATGTCCTCACTTAATCCTTTGGGAGCCGAATCGGACTCAATATCCGTTACAAAACCATACTTATAATCATTAAGCACAGCGCTTTCTATCTGACTTAGGTCAGCCTTTGAACCATTGTTTTTGGGCAATTGTGCAGTGTCTGTTTTCATTGCCACAAAGGTAAGGATCATTTATACTAAAAAGTATAAACAAGATATTTTTTAGATCTTAATATTTTTTAATGAGTCCGTTTAGAAGGACTAATTGCGCGGCAAGGGGGGTCTTTGTCCGGTTCCCCCTAATCCCGGTCAGCAAAATTAAAACAAGCAGACACTCAATGATTTAAGCCAGAACAGGTTTTCTAAAAACCGTTCCCTGGCTAGCGGTCCCAGACTCGGGGCCTCCCCAGCCAGCAGAGAAAAGGCATCCCTATTTTCTACCGACTCCTGACTCGCGACTATCGACTCCGTACTCCCGACTCCCGACTCCCGACTCCCGACTATCGACTATCGACTATCGACTATCGACTATCGACTCCCTCTCCCCATCCCCACTTCAAAAACACTGGCATTGCCCGCCCCCAAGTCGGCACATCATGCCTGCCATCCTTTAGTTCTAGATAAGAAATGTCTTTTTCAGGGTCATAACCTTTCGCCACCAATTCCTTTATAAGATCAATCGTGTCGTCAATTGAATCAATAATTCCATTATTATTGCGATCCCTGGTTTCGTCCATATTTCCGCATTGGAAAAAGAATTTTAGACCGGGCTGATACTGTCCATTTCTTATTTGCTGATGTATAATGCGGTGCTTATGATCATCATACTCTCGTTCGGTCTGATCAACATGTCGCCACCATAATGACCCGGAAAAGACGCCAGCCTTACTGAATTCTTTGGGATGTTTCCAAACAATGTCCAACGCCATTAACCCCCCGAGGGAAAAACCTGCAAATGCCTTTTCGCGGAATGAATCAAGGGCATATGACTTCTTAATGAAAGGTATAAGTTCTTCCATGATGAATGAAGTATAGAGACCTGCTTTCGCACCTCTTCCTAAATAATCAGGCTGCCCCGCTACTCCATATTCCTTTTTCCGGTCTTTATTGGCATGGATACCAACACAAAGTAAAGGCTGAATAGCATTCTGAGAATAAAGATGCGAAAGTATCCTTTCAAGTCCCAGCAGCTCCATGTCCTGGCCATCATTAATAAGCAGCAGGTTCATGGCAGTGGGTTCGATCACATTCCTGGGGAGGAAAAAATCAACTTTTACGTCCCTTTGCAGGAATTCAGATCTGACAAGGGTATTTTCAACCAGAATACCGGACACATTTACCGATTGCATGGAATCAAAAATAGGGAAAAGACCGAAGTATGGGGTTAGAAGGCGGCGAGATTCCGAGTTAGATAATTTCCGATATTTGATAAAGCCGGGTCCCGCTGCCCCGGTCATTACAATCATTTAAAATAACGTTTATGAAAAAAATTGGAATTCTGCATGGAAAGGAACGCTCTTTTCCCGAAGCGTTTGTTGCCAGAATAAATAATAAAAATATACCGGGGATCGCCGCTGAACCCGTACGCATCGACAAAGCAATGCAGGGAGAACCCAGTGGTTACTCTGTTATCATTGACCGCATCTCACAGGATGTACCGTTTTATCGTACCTGGCTAAAGAATGCAGCGCTGACGGGAACAGCCGTCATAAATAATCCGTTTTGGTGGAGCGCCGATGATAAGTATTTCAACAATTGCCTGATGACAAAAGTTGGGGTGCCCGTTCCGAAGACCGCAATACTTCCATCAAGAGAACTGCCTACCGATACATCTGAAGATTCATTCAGTAACCTGGCGTTCCCGCTTGACTGGGATGCCATTTTTAGCTATGTTGGCTTCCCGGCTTATATGAAACCATTTGCCGGTGGTGGATGGAAACATGTATATAAATTAAACAGCGCCGAAGATTTTTTTCAAAAACACAGCGAGACCGGCCAATTGGTGATGCTTTTACAGGAAGAGATTGTTTTTGAAGAATATTATCGCTGCTATTGCATTGGTGGCAAATATGTCCGCATCATGTCTTACGAGCCACGCAATCCACACCATCTCCGTTATGTGGCAGATTTCAAACCTTCAGAAGAACGGTTGCAGCTGATGACCGACATTGTTCTTGCCATCAACAAATACCTCGGTTACGATTTTAATACAGTTGAATTGGCACTTCGCGATGGTGTTCCTTATGCCATTGATTTTTGCAATCCTGCACCTGATGCTGAAAGAACGAGCGTAGGGGAAGAGAATTTTGAATGGGTGGTTGAAACCGCGGCCACCTTCGCCATTGAAAAAGCATTGCATAGTAACGGAGGCGATAATCTTACATGGGGAGAATATGTAAAACGGGGATCGAATAAGTTGCAATTGGTGTAAGAAGGTTTAAAGGTTTAAGGTTTAAAGGTTTAAGGTTTAAAGGTTTAAATGTTGAAGGTTGGAGGTTGAAGAGGTTGGAGGGCAAATGGGCTTTTGACACTGGAACGAGAGAGATATGTTAACTGTATACGATACGGACAAAAATGAATTTACCAAAGTTGAAGAACCAGACCCTTCGCTTAGTTATACTTATGCTGATTATCTGAAATGGAATTTCGAAGAAAGGCTGGAACTCTTCAGGGGAAAAATATTTAAGCTTGCAGCTCCCAATACCAAACATCAGGCAATACTGAGAAATTTGAGTGCTGAACTATGGATTTTTCTTAAAGAAAAAAAATGCAAAATATATCCCGCACCTTTCGACGTACGTTTACCAGTTAAAAACAACAAAAGGGATCACGAAGTAACTACAGTTGTTCAACCTGACATCTGTGTAATCTGCGATGATTCAAAAATTGATGATAAGGGTTGTTGTGGGGCTCCTGATCTTATTATAGAAATACTTTCGCCCGGGAATTCAAAAAAAGAAATAAAACTGAAATACGAACTATACGAAGAAGCCGGCGTTCTTGAATATTGGGTCATTTACCCGGAAGAGGAAAGTGTCGTTGTTTTTTTGTTAAATGAAAAGGGGAAATTTGACGTGAAAACGCCGTATGCGGCAGACGATATAATAAAATCCAAGGCTATTCCGGGCTTCAGTATTAACACGAACGACATTTTCACCAAATAACTGCTATGAATCTTAATTACAAGAGTTTTACCCTCGGCGTGGAAGAAGAATACATGGTATTGGATCCAAAGACGCATGAACTAAAAAGCCATGAACAAAAGATCGTGCATGAAGGACAAAAAGTGATTAAAGACAAAGTGAAGGCTGAAATGCACCAGGCTGTGGTGGAAGTGGGCACTGATATTTGCAAGGATGTGGATGAAGCTTACCAGGATGTAGCTACGCTTCGCAAAACAATATCGGGTATCGCGGATAGTCTCGGTTTTGCCATGGGTGCATCAGGCACGCATCCATTCAGTCACTGGGAGAGCCAGCTGATCACTGATCATGTTCGCTACAATGAAATAGTAAATGAATTACAGGAAGCGGCCCGAAGCAACCTGATCTTTGGTTTACATGTGCATGTAGGTATGCAAACGCGGGAAATGGCTAATCATATTGCCAACTCCACAAGATATTTTCTACCACATATCTATGCCCTTAGTACGAACTCTCCTTTTTGGGAAGGACGATCAACCGGCTATAAATCTTTCCGCACAAAAGTTTTTGACAAATTTCCGCGTACAGGGATCCCTGATGCATTTGACAGTATCGAATCATATGACAATTATATTAAACTGCTGGTTAAAACAAATTGTATTGACAACGCGAAAAAGATCTGGTGGGATCTGCGGGTACACCCCTACTTCAATACTGTTGAGTTCCGCATTTGCGATGTACCGATGACAGTAGATGAAACGATTGCTATTACGGCATTGTTCCAGGCTATATGTGCCAAAATATATAAGCTGCGTTCGCAGAATATGAACTTCATCCAATACTCCCGGGCCTTACTAAATGAAAATAAATGGAGGGCCAGCCGTTATGGGATTGACGGCCGCCTGATCGATTTCGGGAAAGAAGAAGAAGTTAATACGAGGGTGCTTATTTATGAATTATTGGATTTCGTGGATGATGTCGTGGATGAATTAGGAAGCCGGCATCGTTTGGCGTATGTGCATAAAATGCTGGAACAAGGTACCGGTGCGGACCGGCAGTTAGATGTGTTTGTACAAACAAAAAATCTCACTAAGGTAGCCGCGTATATACAGGAGCAATACCTGGCGGGCGTATGATTTTTATTTCAACGAAGAATTAGCTCCTGCTCAGATCTACCCAATAAAATCCGGGTATAACACGCGATCATTTTAAGCAAGCGGTAATAATTTTAGTTCGATCGATGAAATTCTCCTTCAAAGCAAAAATTCATATAGTAGGTATCAATCCCTGTGTCAAGGTTCCCCTTCGCATAACCGATAAACTGGAAGCTACTAAAGGGTTCATCCCTGTAAAAGGTAAGATCAAAAATCATTTTTTTCAACAAACTCTTTGCCCGGTCAACGGCGAAGAATACAGGTTGTATGTCAATCGCCCGATGCTGAAAGGCGCCGACATTAAGGTCGGGCAAACAGCAACGTTTATTATTGAACAGGATACGTTGGAGAGAAATAAGAATCATCCCATGCCCGGAGAGTTTAAAAAGAAACTGGAAGAGGATAAACTGCTTACTGCGTTTCAACAACTCACGCCGTCCAGGCAAAAAGAAATAAACCGCTATCTGAATAATCTGAAAACCGAAGAATCTTTACACAGGAACATAGATAAGATGATCAATGTGCTGAAAGGAAAAGGAAGTTCGCTATTGCTTAGGATGAAGTGAAGAGTTGGTGCGTGAGCCACGCACCAAGGTATAGAAATAGTCTTAACGTAGCGTCGCTGCCCCGCCACAGGCGAGGTGACCTTACCTGGCTCAATAAAAAATATTTCAATATCTTCCCTTTATCAATACCAACACACATGGATGACCAGGACATTATTCTGATACTCCGTCTCCTGCACATTACGCTCGGAGTATTTTGGACAGGCAGTGTTCTCAATTTCGCGTTATTTATTGCCCCGGCTATAAAAGCTTCCGGACCGGAAGGCGAAAAGTTTATGTATCGGCTGGGGAAGACAAGTTATCCGGCTTTAATGGCGATTTCAGGGATCATAACGATATTGACAGGCGTGCTGCTTATCTGGAAATTATCTGGCGGGTTTGAACCTGCATGGTTTAGGTCAGGGTATGCAAGAGTGCTTACTGCGGGAAGCGTGTTGGCATTTATTGGTTTTATCATCGGTTTCACTGTTAATCGTCCGACGGCCACGCGAATTACTCAAATAAGTGATGCGATAGCAAGAACAGCGGCACCGCCCAGCATTGAACAGGCAAATGAATTGCTCGCATTGAGAAATAGAATATTTACCGCTACTAATTATATAGCCATCCTACTCACACTTGCTGTTGTTTCTATGAGCATTTGCAGGTATGTTGGTTAAAACAATAAATCTTTCCCTTGGCAGCAACTACCGAACTTAAACGGACCCTTACTCCTCTTATGCTCTGGGGTCTTGGCGTAGGATATGTCATCTCCGGAATGTATTTCGGCTGGAATCTTGGATTGAAAGAAGGTGGTACGCTTGGATTGGCCATTGCTACTTTCTTTATCATCATCATGTATGTTACTTTCACTTTTAGCTATACCGAATTAGCATGCGCTATACCAAAGGCTGGCGGCGGTTTTGACTATGCTAACCGTGCATTGGGAAAAGACTGGGGATTCATCGCCGGTATGGCTCAGAACATCGAATTCATTTTTGCGCCGCCTGCTATTGCTTTCGCTATAGGCGCCTATTTCAATTTGTTTTTTCCACAGATACCGGTATTGGCTATAGCTATTTGCGGGTATGTCGTATTCACTGCATTGAATATATACGGTGTTAAAGCCGCTGCCTTGTTTGAATTGGTAATAACCGTCCTGGCAGTCGGAGAATTATTATTATTTGCCGGAGTATCCTTTCCTCATTTCGAATTGAAGAATTTACAGCATAATGCCTTTCCCAATGGATGGGCAGGTGTGTTTGCCGCCATACCTTTTGCTATCTGGTTCTTCCTGGCAATAGAAGGTGTAGCTAATGTAGCCGAAGAAGCGATCAACCCGAGAAGAACCATGTTATTGGGATTTGGTTCAGCGATTCTTACATTGGTCATTCTTTGTGTATTGACTTTTGCCAGCTCTGTAGGAGTAGCCGGCTGGGAGGCGATCGTTTATAAAAGCGATGGCACCACGTCAGATTCTCCGCTCCCATTAGCATTAGGTCATATTGTTGGAAGTAATAACCTGCTGTATCATTTATTAATAACGGTGGGTTTGTTTGGACTGGTCGCCTCTTTTCATGGTATCATACTGGCGGCAGGCAGAGCCAGTTTTGAATTTGGGAGGGTGAAATTTGCGCCGGCATTCCTGGGAAAGATCCATCCACGGTTTCAAACGCCATCAAATGCATTATTAATCAATATGGCAATTGGCATTATTGCATTATTAACAGGAAAAACTTCAGAAATTATTACTATTTCCGTTTTTGGTGCGCTTAGTTTATATATCATTTCCATGATTGCTTTGCTGCGGTTGAGAAAGAAAGAGCCGCAACTTGAGCGACCTTTTAAAGTGCCAATGTACCCGGTTTTCCCTATTGTGGCCCTTGTTATCTCTGTTTTTTCTTTTCTTGCCATGGCAATCTATAATAAAGAACTCGCAGCTGTCTATTGCCTGATAGTTGGAGTCTGTTATGCAGCCTTCAAATTATTCACGGCAAAACCCGCCAAATAATTTGTATTTTATGGTCTTAATATCTTTGTGACCTTTGTGTTACAAAAAACGGGAGCACCAACACAATGGGAATTTAATATGAATACGAAAGAGATAATCCAATATGTAAAAGATCATCCGTCCGGTAAGGTAAAGATCGCATTCGCAGATATTGATGGCATATTAAGGGGCAAATATATTTCAACAGAAAAGTTTTTATCGGTCATTGAAACCGGAATGAGTTTCTGCGATGTGATATTCGGCTGGGATGCGGCCGACGTGACGTATGACAACGTGCAATATACCGGGTGGCATACGGGCTATCCTGATACACCAGCGGTATTGGACATAAATACATTCAGAAAAGTTCCCTGGGAAAATGATGTGCCCTTCTTTCTTGGAGAAACAACTGATCAAAAAGGAAATCCGTCACCGGTCTGTCCACGGCAATTACTGAAAAAAATATTAAATGAAGCGGGGAAGCAAGGCTACTCCCCCATTTTTTCCCAGGAATTTGAATGGTACAACTTTGCCGAAACAGCACGAACAGCCAATGACAAGCAATTTAAGAATCTCATTCCCCTGACACCGGGAATGTTTGGTTATTCTATTCTTCGGAGTTCGCTCGAAAACCATTACTTCTCCGACCTGTTTGAATTGCTGAACAACTTCAATGTGCCGATCGAAGGCATACATACTGAAACAGGACCGGGAACTTACGAAGCAGCCATTGCGTATTCGGATATTTTACAAGCGGCCGACAGGGCCATATTGTTTAAGACGGCTGTAAAAGAGATCGCTTACCGGCATGGAGTCCTGGCAACATTCATGGCGAAGGTCAATGAAAATCTTCCGGGTTGTGGCGGACATGTACATCAAAGCTTATGGGATCGCGCAGGAAAAAAGAATCTTTTTCATAATGAAAAAGATAAGATGAAGATGAGTGAAGTGATGAAGAGTTATGTTGCCGGGCAACTATATTGCCTGCCTTACATTCTTCCCATGTTTGCTCCAAATATCAATAGTTATAAACGATTGGTAGAAGGTGCGTGGGCCCCGACTACTTTGACATGGGGAATGGACAACCGTACGGTGGCTTTGCGGATATTAGCGGGTGGCAGCAAATCGTGCCGTCTCGAAACGAGAGTCATCGGATCAGATGTTAATCCTTACCTCGCCATGGCGGGCTGCCTTGCCGCCGGTTTATATGGAGTAAAAAATAAATTGAAATTAAAACAGGCAGCCACCGTCGGGAATGGCTACAGGGATTATACAAATGGCGTATTACCTTCTACGTTAATAGAAGCGACCAGGCAAATGAAAGAATCGAAAATAGCTGCAGAATTATTTGGATCAACCTTTGTCGAACATTTTACGCAAACAAGGGAATGGGAATGGCGGCAGCATTTGAAAGCGGTGACGGATTGGGAGTACAGGCGATACTTTGAGATCATTTAGCACAATCCAATGGGGCTTTAGCCCCGGAAAACAACGAATTCTAATGAGGTTCGATAAAATCTATCAATACAATTTTCCAACCACGATCCGATTTGGTGCGGGATCCAGCAAGGAGCTTGGTGATTACTTATTACAAAATAATCTGTTCAACCCATTGGTCGTTACCGATCCAAACGTTTCGCAATTAAGTTTCTTCAAAGAACTTATCAGCGATCTTACAAAGAAAAATATCTCTGCTGAAGTTTTTTCGGATATACACAGGAACCCGGTAAAATCAGATGTGTATAACGGTACCGATGTGTATGACAATACAAAAAGGGATTCGATCATTGGCATTGGGGGCGGTGCGGCACTGGATGTAGCAAGAGCAATCGTGTTAAGAGTGAATCACCGCGAAGATCTTTTCAAATATGATGATCTTATTGGGGGCGATATTTATGTAACCAATGATGTTCCCCCTTTCATTACCATTCCCACCACGGCCGGTACCGGGAGTGAGGTGGGACGGAGTGCTATAATATCTGATGATGAAACTCATCAAAAAAAAATTCTTTTTTCTCCTAAACTCTTAGCTAAAATAGTTTTTGCTGATCCCCTGCTGACGATGGAGCTTCCTCCGTTCATTACCGCGGCTACCGGTATGGATGCATTGACACATAATATGGAAGCTTTTCTTGCCAAAACACCGCATCCCCTGTGTGAAGGAATCGCCCTGGAAGGCATATCGCTGATCAACCAATCATTGGAAAAAGCAGTTACCAAGCCCGATCTTGAAGCCAGAAGTAACATGCTGATCGCTTCTTTAATGGGAGCTGTAGCATTTCAAAAAGGGCTAGGAGTTGTACACTCATTGGCACATCCGCTTTCATCATTGCTGGACACTCATCATGGTTTGGCAAATGCCGTTAACATTCCTTACGGCATGGAATTTAACATTCAGGGATTTGAAGATAAGTTTAAGAGGATCGCCATAGCGCTGGGATTAAAAAAGGAAACCGGTGATGCCGTTGTACAACACCTGTTTGATCTCAATTCGAAAATAAATATACCTCATAATCTGAATGCTATTGGTGTAAAAAAAGAGCATATCGAATCATTGGCGGACCTGGCCATTGCCGATTTTGCCCATCCGAATAATCCAAAGCCGGTAAGCCGGGAAGATTTCAGAAATTTGTATTTGAAAGCTCTGGGATAGTCAGGAGCCATGAGTCGGGAGAAGGGAGTCGGTTAGTCGTTAGTCAGGGCACTCCAATCCGTCATTCATTTTTATCATATGAAGAAGAAAATAGGGATCAGTTATACAAAAACATTGTTTCAGAATTACTGGAATTGGTTTACGCCGGGAGATCTGTCCGCGGGACCCGGGGAGAAAGACGACATCGAATTAATTGAGCTTTCTTTTGAAAAAAATAATACGGAAGACATTTATACATGCGATGGTTTTGTATTGACAGGCGGGGTAGATGTTCATCCTTCGCTTTACAACGGAAAAGCTGATTATGAAAACAGCCCGGATACATTTCAGGTACCCCGCGATACCTTTGAAGAAAAAATCTACAGGTATTCACAAAAGAATAAGTTGCCGCTGATTGGAATTTGCCGGGGCATGCAATTGGTCAATGTACTACAAGGCGGAAGGCTTATCCAGGATCTGGACAATGGAAATGAACGGCACAAAAAGGAGGAAACGGATAAAGAACATATCATTATCATAAGTAGTGGCAGTTTGCTTCACAAAATTGCCGGCTCTTCTTCCGGTCATGTAAACAGCGCCCATCACCAGGCTATTGATCCCAACGCAATTGGCGACAACCTGCTGGTGAATGCTTATGATGATGATGATGAAAAAATAATTGAGGGATTGGAATTCGCGGATAAGACTGACAAGGGTTTCATGCTTTGTGTGCAATGGCACCCGGAAAGGATAAAAGATAAAGAAGCAAATCCCTTTTCTGAAAATCTCAAACAAAAATTCCTGGCAGCTGTAAGAAATACCAAAAATGGAAAAACTCTCGGTAATTAATCCGGCTACGGAACAGGTAATTGCAGAACTCAACCTGGATAACAAAGAAACGCTGGAAAGAAAATTCAACTTATTAAGAACAGCGCGGCCGGGCTGGAGCCGGGTCGCATTAAGTGAACGAATACACATAATAAAAAAATTTGCGGCCTTGCTCGAAGAAAACATTGAACGGCTGGCCGCCATTCTCACATCAGAAGTAGGTAAACCATTGAAGCAATCTGCTAATGAAGTAAAGGGCGCCATGGCAAGAATAAAATGGCTTACTGATAACGCGGAAAGATATCTTTCGGATGAGATCATAAGCAGTGGAACAAATATGGAAGAAAAGATCACCTATGAGCCGCTCGGGGTGATCTGCAATATTTCTGCATGGAATTATCCCTACCTCGTGGGCGTAAATGTGTTTGTGCCGGCATTACTGGCAGGCAATGCAGTGATGTATAAACCTTCGGAACTTGCAAGTTTGACCGGGATAGAAATTGAAAAGCTATTGAAAAAGGCTGGTGTTCCTGAAGATATCTTCCATATCGCCATTGGAGCAAAACTGACCGGGGAGATTTTACTTGATCTGCCATTTGATGGTTATTACTTCACCGGTTCTTATAAAACCGGCAGATATATTTATGAAAAAGTTGCGCCTAAGATGGTCCCCTGTCAATGTGAATTAGGCGGCAAGGATCCTTTGTATGTTGCCGGTGATATCATTGATGTAAAAGCTGTCGCTGCGGGCACCGCCGATGGAGCTTTTTATAATAATGGGCAAAGCTGTTGTGCAGTAGAAAGGATTTACGTGCATGAAAAAGTATATGATCAGTATATTGATGAATTCGTAAAAGAAGTAACCCGGTGGAAAATCGGCCAACCTGTAAACGAAGGAGTTTATATCGGGCCATTAAGCAGGAAGGATCAATTAAAAGTCCTGGAAGAACAGGTAAAAGATGCG
>JANWHX010000036.1 GCA_025450235.1 Chitinophagaceae bacterium
CTACCAAATGAGCTACTTCCGCTTATTTTTTTATAAGAACTCGCAGTTATAGCTTGGATCCGCCGCGGTGGACTACCAAATGAGCTACTTCCGCTTATTTTTTTATAAGAACTCGCAGTTATAGTTTGGATCCGCCGCGGCGGACTACCAAATGAGCTACTTCCGCTTATTTTTTTATAAGAACTCGCAGTTATAGCTTGGATCCGCCGCGGTGGACTACCAAATGAGCTACTTCCGCTTATTTTACAAAGAACTGTGGGCAGAGAAGGATTCGAACCTCCGTACTCGTGAGAGAACAGATTTACAGTCTGTCGCCTTTAGCCACTCGGCCATCTGCCCAAAAAAGTTGACCGGTTGTTAAGTAAAAGCCGGAAGCCGACCATTACTAACTGATAACCCGTAAACCTGTAATCTTTCAGAGCCGAAGAAGGGAGTCGAACCCCCGACCTACTGATTACAAATCAGTTGCTCTACCAACTGAGCTACTTCGGCTTTTTAGATCAAACTATCTTTTCACGGTAGCCAGCCGGTTACATACAGAAAAGACAATAAAGAACTAGCCCATTTTTTGGGAAGGCAAAGGTAAGGGAAATTAGATATTGCAAAAATTTTACGAAAGGTATTTTCTCCTGAGAATGAGGAAATGATGAAATAAAAAATCCCGTCCTGAATAATTCAGGACGGGATTGAATTTTTTAGGCTGCTTGTTTTTGTTTTTTTCTTTTTATCTGGGTGACGATCGAATCGAATGCATCGTCAAAAGATCCTTCAAATGATTTACTGGTTGATTTAACAAAAAAATCGTGTCCGGGTACGTGTACTCTGATCTCTGCGATCTTGTCTTTGATTGTATGCACAATATTGTCGAGTTTCAGAAACACACTTACTTTGATGATGCGGTCGTGAAAGGTTGTGAGCTTTTCTAATTTGCGATTAATATACTCAACTAACCTTGTATCCGCATCAAAGCGAATAGTCTGAATGTTTACATTCATAATCGTGAGATTTTTAACAGTGAAACAATAAATAAAAGAGCTTAAAGTTGGTTGGAAGTCCGGGGTGAACTTCTTGTATGAAATTACATTAATATTAAATTATTTCAAATAAAAAACACACAAAAATTATTGCACAACCTGGATTTTTTTATGCCTTTGGGTGTGTTTTTTTATAAACATTTTTCAACTTTTCTATTGAATTATGCGTGTAAACCTGCGTTGAAGCGAGGCTGCTATGTCCAAGTAGTTCTTTTACAGCATTCAGATCCGCCCCTCCGTTCATCAGATGCGTGGCAAACGTGTGCCGCAGAACGTGAGGGCTCTTTTTGTCCAGGGTACTTGAATCGCCAAGATGTTTTTTTACCAGCAGGTAGGCATATTTAGGATATATTCTTTTCCCTTTTTCAGTGACAAGTAACACCTCCCCTGACTTTTCTCCAAAGGAGTCCTTGTGGACGAATTCTTTTCTTTTTAACCGACGATAATCCTCAATATTTTTTATCAGCTCCCTGCTGACTGGAATAATTCTTTCTTTATTTCCTTTCCCTAAGACTTTTATCTGTGACCGTCCAAAATCCAGCTGCTGTTCCCGGAGATTTATAAGTTCACTGATACGCATTCCGGTGCTGTACAACAGAACGATAAGCATTTTTGCATTTAAAGTCTTCCAATCGTCCGTACTGTCTGAAAGAGATTTGATCAGTTCTTTTGTTTCTTGTTCCTGCATAAACACCGGCAAGCGTTTTGCATTTTTCGGAGCGATGACATTCACCATCGGAGACACTTCCAATTTACCGGTTCGCAACTTGTATTTGAAAAAAGAACGAAGGGCCGAGATTTTCCGGTTCAGGGATTTAGAGGTTAAGCCCTTATCCTTCAAACCAGCCAGCCATCCGCGAATGATCGCGTGGCTCATCTGCTTTAGTTCGATCTTGCCATATCGGCGGTCAAGGTATTCAGAAAAGTTTCGTAAGTCTGTTTCGTATGAAATAATCGTGTGAGCAGAATACCTTTTTTCATATTTAAGGTAGTCAAGAAAGGATTGGATATCGGGGCGGGACAGTGCAGTCATAATCTCTTATAAAGCTACACCAAATATTAAACAAAAAGATAGCTGCCCCGTTATGGCGGAGCAGCTATTAAATATTTTAAAGGAGGTTAATAACCTTCTATTTGGCCACTGGCGATCTTCTGCTTATAGATTGCTTTCAGCACCTGACCACGGCGCTTCACAGATGGTTTCGTGAAACTCTGCCGTTCCCGCAACTGGAGAAGTACTTTTGATTTCTCAAATTTCTTCTTATACTTTTTCAGCGCTTTGTCTATGTTTTCGCAATCTTTTGAATCGATGATCAGCATTTTGATACCTCCTTGGTATTTTTTTAGAGGGAGCAAAGATAGAAGGAAAACTTCAAAGTTTAAAGGGGTTGATGCTTAAAAGTTTTGTCTTGCTGAATTGCCCTGTTCGAAATAGTAATAACCGCTAATTTGCAGTCATGTTTACCGGAATTATAGAAACTGTGGGGATAGTTAAAGATGTTATTTCCAACGGTTTCAACAAAACGTTTTGGATAGAATCGCCGATTTCGGCGGAATTGAAGGTCGACCAAAGCATAAGTCATAGCGGGGTTTGTTTAACGATCGAGGAAATAAAAGAAAGATCCCACCGGGTCACGGCAATTTATGAAACGCTTCAAAAGACCAATCTCGGGGCCTGGGAGACCGGCACCATGGTGAATATCGAACGTTCATTGCTATTGAACAGCCGGCTGGACGGTCATTTTGTACAGGGTCATGTGGATGCCACCGGAATTTGCACGAAAACAAATGAAAAGAAAGGCAGCCGGGAGTTTGAGTTTGAGTTTCCTAAAAAATTTGCTGAGTTGGTAATTGAAAAAGGTTCGATCTGCGTCAATGGCATAAGCCTGACTGCCTTTAATGTGAAAAAGAAGGCTTTTACTGTAGCCATTATACCCTTCACTCTTGAGCATACAAACATCAGGGAGGTGAAACCTGGTGACAGCGTGAATCTCGAGTTTGATATGATCGGCAAATATCTTCAACGTAGACTTACCATGGAATAATTACTAGCAGTTGTTGTGCATGCTACGTTTAATTAATCACGATAAATTCTAATCTTTACAGCCGTTAGTCCAATATCCACCAACGAAAAACGTACCCATGAATCCTACGACTTCCACCAGGTCGTATTATCCTGCACTTGATGGTCTTCGCGGCATTGCAATTCTACTTGTAATATGCTGTCATAACTTTGATTTTCTTCCTTATTTTGAATTTGGCCGGGTTGGGGTTGACCTGTTTTTTGTACTGTCCGGCTTTTTAATCACCGATATCTTACTTAAAACAAGAGAAAAAAAGAATTTCCTACGCAACTTCTATCTGCGCCGCGTATTAAAAATATTCCCGGTCTATTACGGCGCATTGCTTTTGTTTTTCATTATTGCTCCTATTTTCCAAAATGCACATGTCCAATTCGATTACTATCAAAGGAATCAACCCTTTTTATGGTTGCATTTGCAGAATTGGCTTGAGTTCATTCATATCCAGCCGGAAGATTCAATGGTCCTGAATCATTTTTGGTCATTGTCTGTCGAAGCACAGTTTTATTTAATATGGCCATTGATGGTCCTGGTGGTAACTAATACACGTCTCCTGAGCCAGATTCTAATCATGGTCGTTGTGATTTGTGTGCTGGCCCGGTTTTCCTCCTGGTCCCACTTTGGGGCCGGTTCAGCGAACTTTTATTTCCAGCACATAACCAGGCTTGACGGAATTTGCATAGGAAGTTTGATCGCCATCTGGAGGCTTAGCTCGCTTGATCAAACGAAAAAAAGAGTTTTGCGACTGGGGCTCATAACATTGACCCTCCAAATAATCCTATTCGTAGTTAGCAAGACACTGGTAACGTTTCCTCATTTCGCATTTACCGGATATACTTTTATTGCAGCCAGTTTTGGAATTATCGTTTTCTTCGCAGCCGAAAAGAGAAATTTTCTGTCTATAATCGTACTTGAAAATGCAGTAATAAGATTTATTGGCAGGATTTCTTACGGATTGTTTGTATTTCACTGGCCCATCCTTGCCATGTTTAAGATTTATCTTTTAAAAAACCTGGCAGACAGCGGGTTTAGCTATCAATCAGGATATTTAGCCATATCACTGTTAGCACTGGCGACCACGGTCTTTATAAGCCTCATCAGCTATTACTTTTTTGAAAAGAAAATACTTGCTTTGAAGGATCTTATGACACAGGACGATTTTTTCGCAAGAGTTTGGAAAAAACTGCTTTTATTCTTTTATCGGACCTCTGCCCGTAAACCAGGAAGTCAATAAATTTTTCCGCATTAATTACCGTTAGGGATTCATCCTGATTGCCTCCAGTAGCTTTTCAGCAACTTTCTGATGACCTGAAGAATTAATATGATGGTCGAGAATAAAATAATCATCATCGGTCAGATCTTTTATTGAATTCACGAAAATGATATTCTTCGTTTCGTCGGTTGGCGCGCTGTCGGCCTGGCGCTTCAGCTCATCTATAAAAGTATTGCCACGATATTTATTGACGTCAACGTTGGTGACAATGATCTTTACATTTTTATACTTTTCCCTGAATTTTTGCAACACCTTAAAAAAAGTGAATGCATGTTCGTGGCTGTCAAAGTCTTCACTATAAGGCTGGCCCGAAAGCCGGAACAAAGGATAAACTTTGTTAAACTGCTTTTTCATCCATACCTGGCTAGTCAGTAAAAAATTCTTTCCCGGAAAATATTTTCTACCAAATTCATAGGATCTTATATAAGATTTAAATACGGGAAGAGGTGTAAGATCCAATTTATTATGGTTTGATATAAAGGAAACATTTTCATCCTTATCATTGGAGCAATACTGTATTATGATATATTTTAATTGTGAGGTGTCCAGCCGCTCCATTAATAACAATTCCCTGGCCGTACCATAAGACGGCGTACCGGTATTCAGAACTTTTTTCCCGGTTTTTCTTTGCAAGATTTCGGGAAAGCTCGCTGAATCATCTAAACCCCAGCCCATAGTAAACGAGTCGCCCAGGCAAATTATTTCAGGACCCATAGCAGATGCATCATCATCCCTGAAGCCGTATTTATTTATTCTCAAACGGGTATTGAATTCAACATTTTTAAAATCAATTTCTGTATTAGGTTTTAATGTATAGAGTAGTTCCGTATTAAATGAAATGATTTTTTTTTCATACTGTATTATCCTGAAGTTATACACCTCGTAATAATATTTGTATGACGATTTTAACCCGGCCGGGATGCTCGCAGGATGGTAAAGCCAATAAGTAAAAAGCAATTCAAACAACGCGACCAGGCA
>JANWHX010000037.1 GCA_025450235.1 Chitinophagaceae bacterium
GTATATACCCGTTTTGTAACTTTTGTTGCTTTGCCTTTATCATCCCAGGTAGTGCGTTGTGTCCAGTTGCCCTGTTCGTCGTGACTATCATATGTGTATTTAGTGACTGTCGTGGTTGTGGAATCCTTTGTAACCGTGGTATTCGATGCCTCGGTCTGTTCTCCTTTGTCGTTATACTTAAATGCGCCTGACGATTTTGTTTTACCCGTGCTGTCTTTTGTAGTATAACTTGTTTGAAGGTTCTTATCAAACTTAGCTTCCCATTCCTGCCTGAACACGCTATCCTTGTCATATTGTTTCCAGCCCGATACCTGGCCAAATTCAGTTTGAGTGATCCCGGTATAGTAATAGTCCCTTTTACCTGTTGAATCCGAGGACTCTGCCGTTGTCCAGTTACCCTTATCATCGACTTTTGTTTCGATCTTGTTGGTCTTACCGTCTCTCGTTGTCGTTTCACCTTTCCATAAGCCGTTTTCATGTCTTTGAGCAACTGCTTCAGCTTTCAATGTGCCCTTGCTGTCTTTAGAACTGTAGCCGGTATAATTCCCATTTTCGTCGTATTGCCATTTGTCAACGCAGCAGGAATCCATTTCTCCCTGTTTGCCGGTGCTATCAGCTTTATATGGTGTTTCTTCGATAGCGGCTACATCTCCCTTGAGACCTTCGGATACATGATCGCTGTACTTGACTTTTTTTCCTGCATCTTGTTCGTTGTCATTACAGGCTGCAAGGATAAACATGCCGGATACGATAATTGCAATTTTTCTCATTTTTTGTTGGTTTAGATTTAAATAAATGGGGCTGATTAAGTATGGTTTGAAGGCGGGATTAGAGCCAAAGTACTTACTATTTCTTTCTTTAGCAAATTCAGTAGTGTGCCAGTTTGAATTAGCCGCGGATGCATGGCTTAAGGTCGCATTCTGAAACTCCGTGCATCCGTGGCAAACTCAACTGACCTATTACCGAAATTCAGCCTAATAGTCCACGGCGATTGATTCCGGCACCATCTTAAGCCGGCAATTTATTTTTTACCGGTGGCAACATAATCGGCCGCCTATTTACTAACTTACCTATGAAAAAACTTCGATGAATCGCAATGGAAATATCATATCGAGGCTCAGTTTCCTGAAGACTTCATCGGCTGCTTCCCTGAGTATGATGTTATCGAATTCTTTTTTCTCAACACCTCAATCCAAAATGATAATTAGAAGGATTCCTTCCTCAGGTGAAATGATTCCAGCTATCGGATTAGGTTCATGGATAACTTTTGATGTGGGTGAGTCTGAAGATGAAAGAACACCGATGCGAAATGTATTGAAGGCTTTTGTTGATGCCGGTGGAAAAGTAGTTGACAGCTCACCTATGTACGGACGATCGGAAAAAGTAATTGGCAGTTTAGCAGCCGAACTAAATGTTGCTGACAAACTTTGGCTTGCAACCAAGGTATGGACCAGCGGGGCAAAAGCAGGCAAAACACAAATCGACAATTCGAAAGATCTTTTCAAAAAATGGCCCGCCCTGATCCAGGTGCATAACCTGCAGGATGTAAAGACCCATTTACAAACACTGCGATCATTAAAGGAAGAAGGCAAACTGAAATACATTGGCATCACGCATTACCAGGATAGTCAGCACGATGAGCTGGCTGCATTAGTAAAATCAGAAAAGCTCGACTTTATACAGGTAAATCTATCGATCCGTAACACATCGGCAGAAAATCATTTGATCCCTCTTGCCGCCGATAAAGGTGTTGGAGTGATCATCAACCGGCCTTTTGAATCAGGTGCATTGTTCCAGGCAATAAATAATGTCAGTTTGCCAGCATGGGCAAAAGACCTGAACATATCAACCTGGGCGGCTTTTTTTCTCAAATACATTATTTCAAACGCGAATGTTACCTGTGCCATTCCAGCTACCTCCCAGGTAAATCATTTGAGGCAGAACATGGCTGCATGTCTTGAGCCATTGCCGGATATCGCTGCAAGAAAAAAAATGGCAACGTATTTTGCGGAAAATGCCCATTAGGAATACTTACCTGCCTTTTTAAAAAGTCTATCGCCCTGTTTGTCTGCGACTATCTCCTGATCGTCAGGGCATAACCGGGAAAATTTCTGCCCAGGAAAGGTTTGAACTACAGGATGCAGCAAGTGAATCGGGACTTTTTGATTCTGCCCATTTTAACCGGATGTTTTAAAAAATAGCCGGTACGTCAGCAAAATCGTTCCGCTTATCTAAAAGGCAGGATTGTACAAGTTTTCCAGGATAATATTGTGTTGCTTTGTCGAAAAAAGAACTATGAACAGCAAAATATTATCCTGGCTGCTCAGCCTGCTTTTCATCAACCTGGGCATGCATGCACAAACAAATTATGGTGAGATCACGCTTCCTGACCTCATGAAGAAAAAACAGCAGGGCGATAATAATATGGTCATCGTGGATGTGAGAACTAACGGCGAATTTCATGATACGGTTTCCAGGGGCAAGCAATCCAATATAGGGCGGATAAAAGGTGCTATCAATATACCGGTGCAGGATTTTCAACAGAAAACGGCAGAAGCCGTAAAGCAGCTGGAGCCTTACAAAGACAAAGAGATCTACCTGATCTGCTCACATAGTTACCGCAGCCGCTCTGCGTCACGGATTTTACTGAACAATGGCTTTACCCACGTCAACAATGTCCAGGGAGGAATGACAGAATGGTATCGCCGCTATGATGAGCTGGCGCCTTATCGCGAGAATTTTCTGGAAAAAGGCATTTTGTATAACAATATATCACCCGAACAATTGCTTGACCAGCTCAATGCAGGAAAAAAGGTTTTGCTTGTCGGTGTCAGGAACCCTGCTCAATTCTGGTTTGATAGTTTTAACCTCAAACTTTATCGATATTACCCTTTGTTCAAAAACACTGTTTATTATTCATCTGCCGACTCGTTGAAGATCCTCGACGAAGCACAAAAAGAAAAAGGCAGGCCGATTGTTTTTTTTAATCTTGTCAATAATGGGGCCGCAGAACTTGCTGAATGGCTGACACGAAAAGGTGTCACCAATGCGTCTTACCTCGTTGGTGGAGCGAATCTTTTTTATGAATATGCTTCGAACAAGCAATCTAAGGGTTCACTTGATAAAATTTTTACAAGCCAAAGTAAGATTCATTTTATAACACCGGTCGCTTATTGTAAAATGTCCGGTGGTAAAAACGTACAAATGGTGGATCTGAGACATGACACAATATTCAATAAGATCAATAGCGGGGTAAAGCACGACTACAGGCATTTGAAGAATGCCCTCAATTTTCATGCGGCAAAAGGCGCATCACAATTTGAACAGGAGTTTGCCGATAAGAGTAAAGACTACGTCTTCATTTCCGACAACTATGATGGAATGCAAATGGCCGATGAACTAACAAGAAAAGGATATAAGATTTCCTGGATGATCGGTGGTCTCGATCGCTGGGAGTGGTATATGAATAATGTAGAAGATTTCATGTGCAATGATCTTCTTGTGGAAAAATAAACTACCATGAAAAGGATTTTCCTGTTCCTTTTATTCCAGGCAACATTGAATGCTTTCACCCAAAACTCAGCAGCAGACACAAACCTTGTTACGGTCGTGACTGCTGCAAATTGGACGCCTGATGGGAAATCCTTATTGCTGAAGCTCGTACGATTTGATAAGACAGGGAAGGTTCCCTTTGTAGCAAAGTCTTTCTCCTTTGACATTAATAGCCGCCGGTTGCAGCCCATGTTTGAAGGAGGCAGCGGCCTGGCTCAATCGCCTGACAACAAAACGATCGTTTTCTGCAAACAAAACGGGAAAAATAAGGGAGACCTTTATCTCTATGATATAGCAACTAAACAACAATCAGCCCTGTTGGTTGATACGTTTCACAAGTTTGCTCCGGGTTGGTCGCCGGATGGAAAGCAAGTAGTTTATAACCGGGAATCAAATGGCCGTGGCCGCTATGCTACCATTGACGTCTGTGTCGTCGATATAAAAACAAAAGCAACTAAACAAGTTACCCGTAGCGGGAATCATAAAAGTTACAATCCAGAATGGGCGCCGGAAGGAGATAAGATCGTTTATTACCTGGAAAAGGGTGATGGCCATGATCAGATCTGGCTCACTGATGCACATGGGAGCTTCCATACCAACCTGA
Source organism: Chitinophagaceae bacterium (assembly GCA_025450235.1). GTDB lineage: Bacteria > Bacteroidota > Bacteroidia > Chitinophagales > Chitinophagaceae > VBAT01. The sequence continues at coordinate 4,157 of JANWHX010000037.1, forward strand.
CAAATGATACTACGACACTTAATTATTATCCTTCCTGGATTGACAAAAACACAGTAGTATATACGCTGAACCCGGAAACCATCATGACAATCAAAACGGATGGGAGCCACAAGAAAAAGATCGAGGGTCTCCGGTCTTCGTTAGTTAAGTATTACCCGGCAAGCAAACAAGCGGTCTATATAACCGGGGAGCCCGATAATAAACTTATGCTTTATGACTGGGAAAGGAAAACATCCACCGTATTACTCGATAGGGTAGATTTGAATAAAGCCTTTTAAATGCTTATAAATAAGATTGAAGTGGGTTGTGCCCAATTGATGTCAGAACGGGCGGTTTGCTTTTACCCATTCTTTTATATACCCGGCAATTTCGCCGGTAGGTGTGCCGGGAGAAAAAAGTTTGCCGACACCTTGTTTATTCAATTCGAGCATATCATTTTCCGGAATGATACCACCACCCGTAAGCAACACGTCATTGAGGCCTTTTTCTTTCATGAGGGTTATGATCTTCGGGAATACTGTCATGTGCGCACCGCTCAGGATGCTGATACCGATCGCATCGACATCTTCCTGTAAAGCAGCATTGACCACCATATCAGGAGTTTGACGAAGACCTGTATAAATTACTTCCATCCCGGCATCACGTAAGGCAGTAGCAATGACTTTGGCGCCACGGTCATGTCCGTCTAATCCTACTTTGGCTACCAGCACTCTAAGGGGTCGACTCATAATTTCGCTTGATAATTTGCTAGTCTTTCTTAATGAGATTTATCAAAATCAATTTGGCGACTTTTGGATCAATGATCACAGTATCATTCTCAAAATCTAATTTTATTCTCCATTTCTGCATTGTGGTAGAACCGATCACCACTTCTTCGGATAAAGAAGGCACTACTAAAAACTCATCGGAAAGACGTATGTCATCTTTGTAAAAGTCTAACCTCACAATATTTGTGATTTCCATGAAAACATGTTCACTCGCGGTGGCCAATTTCATCGGGGTGTGCAAAGGAATAAAGATCTCTAATTCTTGTGCAATATGCTCATTAATACACGAATACGTCGCGCCACTGTCAAACAACGCATATAAGTTTTTAGAATTCTTTGAACCTTCAAAAAATAAAGGAATACGTAAAATCATAACTTAGTAAAGTTCGTAAAAAACTCCCAGAAGCTATAACACAAATGAAACGAAGAAAATTTGGGAATACCGGGCTGTCAGTAAGTGAAATTGGTTTCGGTGCCTGGGCCATTGGTGGCGGAGCGATGATTGGTACAACA
>JANWHX010000038.1 GCA_025450235.1 Chitinophagaceae bacterium
AGAAACCAGCTGTCTCTTTTTTTGTGTTTGTTTAATACTGATTTGACTTCCTTTTGACGGAGCATTCGATAAAGTTAATAAATGGGAAATTAGTCAGGTTAACGAACGATGGGAAAGGAGCACAAAGAACACGACGCTTACACAAAGCACACAACGTTGTGGCCTTAATGGTTCTTAGTGTACGTTGTGTTACCTCGTAACCGGAGAAAAGCCACATCATAAAAACCGTTACGTAGATTTGCTTCAAATATTCCTTATGTGGCGAGTAGTGATTTTTTTGATTGTTCTGATAAGTACAGCATGTTCTTCATCGCATAAGGCCACCGGGAAAACAACCGCGGTTGATATTAGGGAATTACGATTTATCAACGAATTCATATTGCCCGGTGGAACGCAATTGAAAAATACAGTCATCGGTGGATTATCGGGTATTGATTACGATGCGTCGAGAGGTCTCTACTACCTGGTTTCGGACGACCCGTCATCTAAGGGCCCGGCAAGATATTATACCGCTAAGATAAATATCAGTGATAAGGGAATTGACAGTGTACAGATAATTGATGTGACTCACTTACTGAATCCCAAAGGGAACCCCTTTGCCGACATTACAAAAGATCGTATCCATTCTGTGGATGTTGAAGGAATTCGTTACGATGTTAAGAGAGATGAATTAATATGGAGCACCGAAGGACAACGTTTTATGCGTGACGGCAAGCAGGAATTAGAAGATCCCGCGGTGGTTATCATGGCAAGAGACGGTCATTATAAAGACAGCTTTTCACTACCCGCTAACATGCGGATTCATTCAACGGAAAAAGGTCCAAGACATAATAGCGTTTTTGAAGGCGTAAGTTTTGATGACGGGAATAGTCATGTGTACGTAAGCGTGGAAGAGCCAATCTATGACGACGGACCAAGAGCAGCAACCGGTGATTCCACTGCATGGGTTCGTATCTTAAAATTCAACAGGAAGTTGAGGCAATGCGTGGCTCAATACGCATACCAGGTCGATGCTGTTCCTTTTGCGGCTGATCCTCCCGGGGCTTTTAAAATAAACGGCATTTCAGATATAATGTATCTTGGTAACAATACATTCCTTGTCGTTGAAAGAGCCTGGTCAACGGGAAGAGTGTCCTCGGATATAAGGGTTTATCTTGCCGATGGCCGGTATGCGGAAGATATATCCTCAACTACGCTCGATATTACACCCGTCAAAAAACCAATGACAAAGAAATTACTGCTGGACATGAACAGTCTGAATCGTTTCATAGATAATATAGAAGGAGTCAGCTTTGGTCCGGTGCTTGCCAACGGTCACCGGAGTTTGATCTTCGTTGCCGATGACAATTTTGCCAATTCACAGAAGTCACAGTTTCTTTTGTTTGAAGTAATGCCATAAGGTAATTGATCATTGGTGAATGGGTCTAACTTTATTATAACATTACCTGTTCTTTTTTTATCTTTCGCAGTTATAAAGCTTGAAAATGCGAATTATTCCTTTTGTTGTATCCGCAGTTATTACTACAGGACTTGTTTTTGCATTGAACAAGAAATGGGGAAAGGTGCCACCCATGGGAAAATTCTTAAGTCCGCAACACGGATTTTGGCAAAACGCAGAATCCGATGATTATGATTATTCTGCTGAGCTTAAATTCCCTGACTTAAAAGGCAATGCCAGTATATATCTTGACGAAAGACTGGTGCCACATATTTTTGCGGAGAATGATGAAGACCTGTATTTTTTGCAGGGGTATATTCACGCAAAGTTTCGATTGTTCCAGATGGATCTGCAGACAAAAGCTGCTGAAGGAAGGGCCAGTGAAATTGCAGGGTCCAGGGCTATTGACTACGATAAAGCCCAGCGAAGACTCGGAATGAGATTCGCGGCAGAAATCGCATTAAAGGATATGGAGAAAGATCCGGTATCGCTTGCGTTATTTTCTGCATATACAAAAGGTGTCAATGCCTACATATATTCATTAAAAGAAAGTGGTATACCGGTAGAATATAAGTTGCTTGATTTTGAGCCTGAGGAATGGACCAATCTGCGGACAGCCCTGTTGCTTAAAATGATGGCAAAGAATCTGAGTTCCGGGACAGAAAGAGATTTTGCCTATACCAATGCCAGGCGGATTTTTTCACAAGATGAATTTGAATGGATCTATACACAGGTACCTGATTCATTAGTTCCTATTATCCCCAAAGGAACATTGTTTGACACAGCAGGCATAGTTCCCGTAAAACCGGCAACAGCTGATTCAATTTATTTCTGGAATAAAGATTCAATAAGTGTTGCAGATATTTCAGCGCCTGATCCCGACAACGGAAGTAATAACTGGGTAGTCGCAGGAAGTAAGACACAAAGCGGTTCGCCCGTTCTATGCAACGATCCTCACCTGGAATTGTCTTTACCTTCTATCTGGTTTGAGATGCAACTTTCTACTCCGGCGAGTAGCACGTATGGGGTTTCTTTGCCGGGAAGTCCTTTCATCATCATTGGATTCAACGACAACATTGCCTGGGGCCTGACCAATGCGCAACGGGACGTGAAAGATTATTTCGAAATAAAATTTAAGGATGAATCCAAACGACTGTATTGGTACAATGGCCAGTGGCAGTCTACGCAGCTCCGGGTTGAGCAAATAAAAGTAAAAGGAGCAGCTACTATTTATGATACAGTGGCCTATACAGCATTTGGACCGGTGATGTTCGATAAAACTTTCCCGGATACAATATTAAAAAGGTCGTTGGCAGTCCGGTGGTCAGCACATGATCCAAGTAATGAAGGAATGACTTTTTACAAGCTCAACAAGGCAAAGAACTATGATGATTACGCGGAAGCGATAAGAACATTTACCTGCCCGGGACAGAATTTTGTATTCGCTTCCAAAACGGGTGATATAGCGATATGGCAGCAGGGCAGATTTCCGGCAAGGTGGCGTGGACAAGGCCTTTTTATTATGCCGGGTGAAGATGCAAGCTATGCCTGGCAGGGATTTATTCCGCAAAAAGACAATCCGCACAGCAAAAATCCGGGGCAGGGTTATCTTATAAGTGCCAATCAAAGACCGGTCGATTCTACGTACCCATATTTCATACCGGGCACCTACATTACGCCGAGGGCAATCGCCATTGATCATTTTTTATCCGCAATGAATGGTATCACCACTGATGATATGAAGAAGCTGCAGAATAATTATTTCAGCACACTTGCGGAAGATGGCAGGCCCATTCTGCTGAAGTATGTAAGTGAAAGCGATCTGACCAGCAATGCAAAAAGATATCTGGATATTGTAAAAAACTGGAATCTTGAAGCTGACCCTGCTTCAAAAGGGCAAACTGTCTACCAGGCCTGGTGGGATAGTCTTAAAGTTGGGATCTGGAAAGATGAGCTTTCCAGGACTCACACCGCGGGTCTCTGGCCGGAGGAACAAACAACGCTGGAACTTTTAATCCGCAACTCTACTTTGCTGAAATATATTGATAACATTACAACGCCAAGAGAAGAGACGCTCACGGATGTGGTCACGGATGCTCTCAATAAAGCCGCGGTTGAATTGGCAAATAAAGAACAAGAAGGAAAACTTGAATGGTCGAAGTTTAAGAACCCAACAGTTTATCATTTATTGAAAGAGCTTTTACCGTTTGCAAGACAGGGATTAAATGTGGGTGGCACGGAAAATATTATAAATGCAGTCACGAAGAGTCATGGGCCAAGCTGGAGAATGATCGTTCAATTGAGTGAAACGACTGAAGCTTTTGGCGTTTATCCGGCAGGACAAAGTGGAAACCCAGGGAGCAAGTACTATGACAATTTTGTCGACACCTGGGTAAAAGGTGACTATTATAAGTTGTGGATGATGAGACCCGGCGAGGCCAGAGATGATAGGGTAAAGTGGACGATGAAGTTTTCTAAAAAGTAAGCGCACAGACCATTCATCACTCACAACTGATAAATAAACACAAGGATGAAATTCATTTCGGCCATCACACTTACAGCATTATTAGCATTCGCCGGCGGTTTATGGTTTAATTGGTGGATCATTGCCGTTGCCGCATTTATCGTCGCTGTTCTGGTACACCAACGCGCCTGGAAGGCTTTTCTCGCTGGTTTCCTGGGTGTCTTTATTTTATGGGCAGCCCTCGCATGGTGGATAGATATGAAAAATGAACACGTATTGTCCAAAAGAATTGCAGAAGTGTTACCACTTGGCGGCAGTTCATTTTTATTGATTCTTGTTACTGCTCTCATCGGGGCGTTGGTAGGCGGATTAGGTGGGATGAGCGGGAGTTATCTCAGAAGCGGATTAAATTGAATTTATTTTGAAGAAAATAACCACCTTGCTTATTTTTTTCCTGACCATATTATCTACATAAGGACCGCAAGTATATTATCATACGTCCGGGTTTGGCATTGCCAAGTTCATTGGCTGCGGAAATCAATTCAGGTGTTATTATTGAACTGATAACTACCTGATTCTCTCCTGATTTTACTTTTTTGTAACATCTATAAGAGTATTTTCGTTTTACATTTTCCCGTATGCTACGACCAATACTCTGCCTATTATCTATTTTATTCAGCATGATTTCTTTTGCTGGCAGAATTTCCGGGAGAATAACGGACGACAAAGGCGCCCCGTTGGCCTATGCGTCCATCAGCATCAAGGGTACCAGCAGGGGTACCAATGCAAACAGTTCGGGGCAATATTCTATTACACTCAGCCCCGGTAAATACACACTCGTTTGTCAATACGTAGGTTACAGGAAGGAAGAAAAAACAATCACCATTGATGGCGAAGATCAAACTGTAAATTTCTCGTTGTCCATTCAACAACTTACTCTTAGTGAAGTGATCGTAAAAAAAGGGGAGGACCCCGCGTATGAGATCATCAGGCAGGCAATAAAAAAACGTTCTTATTACAATGACCAGGTAGATTCATTTTCAGTAGATGTTTACATCAAAGGCCTGGTGCGTTCAAGAGGAATGCCTACGAGAGTGTTTGGAAAAAAAGTAGAGCGTGAAGCTAATGATGGACTGGACTCTGCCGGTAAGGGAATATTGTTCCTTTCAGAATCAATGACGAAAGTTTCATTCAAAAAACCGGATAAAAT
>JANWHX010000039.1 GCA_025450235.1 Chitinophagaceae bacterium
CCATTTTTAAATAATTACCTTTTTCCAGGTTTCGGGTAGAGGGCGCCGGTGCATTAGCTCTGGATTCCATGATCTCACCCCCTATTAAATTTTTTGCAATATTCCTTGTACCCAAATTACCAATTCCGACTACTGTCGCCGCTGTGTTGTTATAAAGATAATGTCCAAACGTGCCATTCATGCTAACCGTTGCCACAAACTTTTTATACGTAAAATCCGACGATATTCCCAAAAGCGCTTTTGGGTTTGGACTGCCCGAATAAAAAAGCGTAGCGCCACCGTCGGTTAAAATATCTTTACCTGTTGCTTTATCAAGTCCCTCCCATCTTCTTAAGTACCAAACATTTAAGGGTTGCTCTGCAACCACTCTTTGCCCCCTCACATTGGAAAATCCCTGTCCTCTAAGTTGCCCGGTCTCGTAAAAACCGCGCAAACCGGTTACATTATTTTGAAGAAAAGATACATTAGTACCGATGTTCCAGGTCATGTCCTGCTTATTCATAAGAACTCCATATAAGGAAATTTCAACCCCTTTGTTTAAAACAGAACCATCCAAATTAATCCAAATTTTTCCGGGGGGTGCTGGCTGTATAAGGGTCTGTTCGAATAGCACATCTGAGGTTTTTTTGTAGAAGTAATCAATTGAGCCACTCAGCCTGTCCTTAAAGATGCTGAAATCTATTCCCACATTCGTGGTTGCTGACGTTTCCCATTTTAAATCGGCATTGCCATAGTTAAGTCGGTTAATTACTTGCTGACCAAGCCCATACCTGTCTTTGGAAGCACCAGAAGGAAATTCCTGGTTACCGGTTTCACCGTAGCCCACACGAAATTTCAGGTTGCTAATAAAACCACTCCCGGCTAAAAAATCTTCTTTGGCTACATTCCAGGCAAGACCAACGGAAGGAAAATATCCATATTTGTTATTCTCACCAAATTTGGTAGATCCATCTGACCTGAAAGTTGCCGTTAACAGGTATTTATCCTTAAAATTTACTATAGCTCGTGCAAAGAAAGATTGGAGTTCCATAGTAGGAGAAGCAAAAGATCCAATATTCCTGTTACCCTGACTGGAATATTGCATGATGTCATAATAAGCCAGACCCACATTTTGAAAATCCTGGCCACTTAAAAACGAACCCTTTTCATCAAATGTCAGCCATTCATGACCAACCACTGCGTTTAAATTAAAATCAGGAGTAATCTGTTTATTATAGCTTAGCGTATTGGTGACCTGGGTATTTGTTTGTTCTTCATTTCCTATAGCTGCAAGACCTCTTCCTTCTACACCCTGCTCATTCAATAGCCTGTTGACCTGAACCTTTCTGTTTCCCACCTGGCGATTGACACTATATATTAGTTTATACTCGAGCTCATTGGTTATTTTGTAAGAAGGAGAAATACTCGCAACGATCGTATTGACCTTTGCCTTATCATCATAATAATTCAACTGTGCCAGGGGATTGATAGTAGTATTTCCAACTGCAGGGTCAATCCACGCTGAATCCGTGCCTGGCTTTTTCAAGGGGTGCGTTGGGTTCCATTGTAAGGCCTGGGATATTAAATTACCCTCAAAGCCAACAAAAGATGAAATAGGCGCAAGCTGCTCACTTGTTTGAGTAACCATCAGGTTTATGTCAAGGCCTAATTTTTTACTTTCCAAAAATTTAAAACTGGTAGTTAAGTTGGCAGTATATTTCTTCAGTTGAGAAGATTTAATAGCCCCTTCCTGATCAAGGTAACCAAGAGATAAACGATATCGTCCATTTTCTGTACCACCGCCCACTGCTACATTATAGTTTTGAAGAAGGCCACTTTGGCTAATCTCATCAAAAGCATCAACATTTCCGCCAAAATCACCACTGGTTATATTATATTGTTTTAAGGCAGCCCTGTATTCATTAGCATCTAATACCTCTAATTTCTTCATAACACTGGAAACACCTACTCCAGCACTTACATCTAATGTAGGTACACCTGCCTTGCCACGTTTAGTAGCAATAAGAATTACTCCGTTGGCGCCTCTTGAACCGTAAATGGCTGTTGCAGAAGCATCTTTTAGTATTTCAATGCTGGCAATGTCGTTAGGATTCATATAATTGAGAGGGTTACCTCCATCATTCGCAGCACTATTTCCTGCACCACCGGGACGTGCAGAACCCCCGGATAACGGAACCCCATCCAGAACAAACAACGGTTGGTTGCCCGATCTTATAGATGAGGAACCCCGGATTCTTATAGTCGTTGAACCACCTGGCTGCCCTGTATTATTAATAACCAGGACACCAGCTGCCTTTCCCTGGATTAATTGATCAGGCGAAGTATAGGTTCCTTTATTAAAATCCTTTGCTTGCACTGTGGCCGTAGCTCCCGTTAAGTCTTTTTTCCTGGCTGTCCCGTAGCCGACCACGACGACCTCGTTTAGATTAGGTCCGATCGATGCGACAAAACTGACGTCAACGTTCGATTTGCCCGCGATATTAACTTCCTGGGTGGCATAACCGATTGAAGAAATTACTAATACTGTGACGCTTGGTGCGACACTAATGCTAAAAGTACCGTCATTCCGGGTGGATGCACCTGTTTGGGTCCCTTTAGCTAGAATTGAAGCGCCGGCAATAGGAGAACCGTCTTTTGAATCGGTCACCTTGCCCGTAACCGTCTTATCCTGCGCATTAGATACCTGCAGGATAAAAAAAGAAACGGTAAAGAAAAGCGCAGAAAGCAGAGTTTTTGCAGACATAAGCAATCGTTTTTAAGTTATGATCGGTGTGTTTGATCCTTGTTAATGTATTCTTCAGAAAGATGCAGCGACTTGATTGGCTTGCTCTTAACCCGATTGAGATTCATTCCTTTGTTATTACTCAGACCTTTTTAAAGGCAGCAGAATGACGCTGACCGCTGCATGAATCCCAAACAAAGGTTAAAAACTTCCCCAACGCCATAAATTTATACTTTAAAATGTGTATAATGAACACTTGCCGCCAGATTTGTCAGATAACCCTGTCAACAAACATTTCCGCAAATGTTTGCGGTGGAAAAGATTTTATCCGAATTATGCTGCTTTTCTGCAAATCCGACTATTGCATTACGACAGCATTGGTACTCGTACGCTGATGTTGTTTTTTTAATGCGTACAATTTACCGGGACGATGCGGCACATCATTCTCCATTTCATTGAGATCGACCAACCAGTCTTTGATGGCGATTTTTTTCCTAAAGTTCCGCCTGTCGAGATCTATATCAAGAATGGCCTGGTACAGATCCTGCAACTCCCGCAGGGAGAATTTCTCCGGCAACAAGTTAAATACAACTGGATGCTCCATAACCTGCTCCCGGAGCCGGTTCAGACATTTATCCAATATTTTTTTATGATCAAAGGCGAGTTTCTTGATGTCATTTACAGAATGCCAATGAAGTTCGTTATGGTTCAGTTTAAATTTATGATGCTTAATATCGATCAAAGAATAATAGGCGGTTGTGATCACCCTGCCAGAGGGATGACGTCCGATGCCACCGAAAGTGTGTACCTGTTCGAGATAGACATCTTCCATTCCTGTTCTTTCCGACAAAACCCTGTAGGAAGCGCTTTCAAGATCCTCATCCGGGCGAACCAGATCGCCTAATACTGAATACAGCCCGGCAAACTCTTCAAGGTCGGATTTTATCAAAAGTACTTTGAGCTCCTTGTTATCATAGCCGAATATGACACAGTCAACCGATATAGCAATATTAAAATAGTCAAGGTGACTTATTTTTTCAATCGCGGCGGTTTTGAGATTTAGTTCTTTTGACATAAAAAAGGATTAAAAAAACTGATCGATCTGTTTGAACCACATAGGATATAGGGCACATAGATTGCCACATAGAACGCTGCCGCAGGCGGCAGTATCTATGTGTTTCCTTCTATTGTGTACTATGTACTATGTGGTTCCAATTCAAGGTTCATATATCCGGAAAGTCATTAAAAACTATTTAATCAAAACTTTTACTGACCGGGAGCTGTTTTTTGCTTCCAGTCTTAACAGGTAAATACCTGCTGCCAAATTATTGGTTTTATCGGATAATGTGATTGCGTGTTTACCCTTAGACAAGGTGCCGGCGAAAATGGTTTTTGTTTTTTGTCCGCTTGCGTTCCAAAGATCCATTTGAACATTGCCTCTTTCCGGAATATATACTTCAGCAATTGAATTATTGACAACTGGATTTGGATAAACAAATAATTGTAATGTATTGCCGGGATTAGTTATATCAATTACCGGCGTAGTGACCGCATTGGTGAGATTGCGGTTAAGATATACATGGTATTCCCCCGGTTGCAACGTGATCGGTTGCGAACTCCCGGTTGCAGTAATTGTGTTCCCGTTCAGATAATCATACCATGTGCCGGCCGTCGGAAAGGTAATAGACGAAGTCTGGGATGTAACATCAAAATTGCCGATCACAATCAACTGCGATGTATCGGTTGCACTCCGGATGATTATCGACTTAAACGCTCCGGCAAGATTACGGGTCAGTGTTATATTATTGCCAATGAATATATCCTTATACCATCCGTGATAGCGCAACTTATTCAAACTGCTGTATATATCGTAGACTCTTTGCCGCAATATTACCTGCAGGTAGTCCCAGCGGATAGGTTTGGGATCGAGTTTTTTATCACAATCGCCTCCTTCTCCATTGGTTGATAAATAGCACCGCGAATAATCGTACCCCAGTTCCCCGAATTCATAGATCATTTTAGGACCCGGAATCGTCAGCATGAATGCTGCATTGAGTTCCATTCTCTTTAAAGCCGTGGCAGTATCTTTCACATTATATGTTCCGGACGAATTACCATACTTGATAGTTTTATAAGTGATCCTTTCTTCATCATGGCTTTCCATAAAAGTTACAAGATGTGGGCTTTGAAAATTCCTGACAGTATATACTCCTCTTTCAAAATTTGAATTGGTTAGGTATCCCATGGCTGCTTCCTGGTATTGTGTCCACACATTTGACCAAAGCAAATAACCATTGTCTGCCAGTTCCTTTTCCTCCTGGTCAACACAAAAATGTTCCAAAATGATATAGGCATCAGGATAGATGGCTTTGATGGTATTGGCATAACCGTTCAATATCGCAATGCGGGACGGATCATAAGCAGAAAAACCCGCATCATTTGTTGAAGG
>JANWHX010000040.1 GCA_025450235.1 Chitinophagaceae bacterium
TCATGGGCACAGAATGCTGTGGTGTTAGCCAACGCGGCAATGGCTTTGCAATGCACTGGTCACTATGACACATATGAGGCTGCCTACAATGCGGCGGTGCTAAGCCTGGAAAGCGGCAGCGCTAACACGGCATTACAAAAATTAATCAGTTTGCAGTGAAGGATATATTGGAAGAAATAATGGCTGTCAAAGAACGACAGGTTGAATTTGAAAAGAGCGATATCCCTGTTTCTGACTGGGAGAAGCGGCCTTTTTTTACGAGGGAGACACTCTCTTTGTGTTCTTCATTGATGGATAATAGCAAAACAGGCATTATTGCGGAGTTTAAAAGAAAGTCGCCGTCGAAAGGGGTAATTAATAACAGTGTATCCGTTGGCGATGTGACGAAAGCTTATGCAAAGAACGGAGCAGCGGGCTTGTCTGTTTTAACCGACAGGGCTTTTTTCGGGGGATCAATGGATGATTTGGAGAAAGCAAGAGAAAATGATATTCCCATACTCCGAAAGGATTTTATTGTTGATGAATACCAGATCGTGCAGGCAAAAGGTATAGGAGCCGATGTTATATTATTGATCGCTGCCTGTCTGTCGCCGGCAAAAGTAAAACGATATGCTGCCTTTGCTGAAAAGATCGGGCTGGAGGTATTATTGGAGATTCACCAGGAAAGTGAGTTGGATCATATCTGTGACGAAACAACTCTAATTGGTGTTAACAACAGGGATCTGAAGACCTTTAAAGTTGACATTGACACATCATTGCAGCTTATCAACAAAATTCCAACAAATAAAATTGCGATAGCTGAAAGTGGAATTAGTGATGTGGAAACCATAGTAACTTTAAAACAGGCGGGCTTCAAAGGATTTTTGATTGGGGAAAGATTTATGAAAGAAGCCGACCCGGGCAGGGCCTTTGTTGATTTTATGGTTGGGCTAAAGCCCATTCAATAGCAAATTTTATTGCCACGGGCTTAAGCCCGTGGCAATAGTGATAATCGAAACCGGGCTTTAGCCCAACAGGCAATGGAGAATTTTGACAGACTAATGATTGCTTTTGCTGATTTGCTAAATACTAAAAGCAAAAGCTTATGCGGATAAAAGTTTGCGGTATGACTTTACCCGAGCAGGTGATCGCCCTTGATGAGATGGGTGTCGACCTCGCTGGTTTTATTTTCTATCCCAAATCTCCGAGATATATGGGAAATAAGATCTCTGCAGAGAAGATGAAACAGATAAAAGGTAAAATCGCCAAGGTGGGTGTCTTTGTGAATATGCCTTATGAGGAGCTGATGAGAACAGTTGAAGAGTACCGCCTGGACATGGTGCAGTTACATGGAGACGAGTCACCGCATTTTTGTGAAAGGGTCGCCAACTATATCACGATCGTCAAGGCTTTTCGTTTATCTGAAAACGACCCTATAGACTGGATCGTTCGTTCGTATCATGAAGGAAGTGATATGTATATGTTCGATACACTGGGTGCCGGCTACGGCGGCACGGGCAAAAAGTTCGATTGGAATTTACTTAAAGGGGCATCAATTGATAAATTATTTTTTTTAGCCGGCGGTATTGAACCGGGAGATGAAGAGAAGCTGAAAGAATTTATGAAAGAACCAGTGGCGAAGAAATTATTTGCAATTGACATGAACAGTAAGTTTGAAGTAAATGCGGGAGTGAAAGATATGGACAAAGTGAAAAAATTTGTAGAGACGCTACGAAAGTAAATTCTTTGTGTCCTTTGTGCAACGTTTGCGTTCTTCGTGTTACAAAAAATTGGAGCACAATGTACACGAAGAACCACGACGGACACGAAGGTGATATAGAAAATTAAGATGATAAATATCCGTGAAGCCATAGAAGATGATCTGTCGCAGTTGTTAGCTATATATAACGAGATCATCCTTCATACTACTGCGGTGTATGATTATGAGCCGCATACGCTGGAAATGAGAAAGCAGTGGTTTGAATCAAAAAAGCAGCAGGGATTCCCCGTGTATGTGGCAGTAGAGAGGGAAAGAATTTTAGGATTTAGTTCAATCGGACCATTCAGGGCATGGGCAGCGTATAAGTTTTCAGTGGAGAATTCGGTGTATGTAGCCGCGGAGTCAAGAGGCAAGGGAATTGGAAAACTTTTGATACCGCCACTGATTGAAGCAACAAGAAAGTTGCAACTGCATACGATCATTGCAAGTGTTGATGCAACAAATGAATCCAGCTTGCGGCTGCATAGGAGTTTTGGATTCGAAGAAGTGGCGCATTTTAAAGAGGTAGGATGGAAATTTGAGCGGTGGCTGGATTTAAAGTTTTTGCAGTTGATTGTATGAATGCTCTGCAAAGTCTCCGGACCTTGCAGACATATGTTTCTAGTCTCTAACTTGTATTTATAAAATAAAATTCTAATTGTTTCGCGGAGTGGTTGAATAACGGTTACATCAATTAAATGACAACAACAAAAACATATACCTCACCAAACGCACAAGGTTACTACGGACAATTCGGCGGTGCCTACATCCCCGAAATGCTTCATCGTAACGTGGAAGAATTGCGGACAAAGTATATAGACATTATCAATAGCCCTTCGTTTCAAAAGGAGTTTCGGGAGTTATTAAAAGACTATGCAGGCAGACCAACACCATTGTATCATGCAAAACGATTAAGCGAAAAGCATGGAACAACCATTTACCTGAAGCGGGAAGATCTTTGTCATACCGGTGCCCATAAGATCAATAATACCATCGGGCAGATTTTATTGGCAGAACGACTGGGTAAGAAAAGAATCATTGCTGAAACAGGAGCGGGACAACATGGAGTAGCTACAGCAACAGTTTGTGCATTAAAGGGCGTACCCTGTATTGTATACATGGGAGAAAAAGACATTGAGCGTCAGGCGCCGAATGTCGCGAGAATGAAAATGCTGGGAGCTACCGTTATTCCCGCAACCAGCGGAAGCAAAACACTAAAGGATGCGACTAACGAAGCGATACGTGACTGGATCAATAACCCGAACGATACCCATTATATCATTGGTTCCGTCGTGGGTCCGCATCCTTACCCGGATATGGTAGCGAGATTTCAAAGCGTCATCAGTGAAGAAATAAAATGGCAGCTGAAAGAAAAGACCTCTATTCCGGGCACGGGGGGAGGAAGTGAATTACCGACTCATGTTATCGCCTGCGTAGGTGGCGGCAGCAATGCAGCCGGAGCATTTTATCATTACCTGGATGAGTTAAGCGTCCAATTGATCGCCGTCGAAGCCGCAGGGCATGGTATTAACAGCGGCATGAGTGCAGCAACAGTTCAGCTAGGCAAGGCCGGTATTTTGCATGGAAGCAAAAGCCTTGTCATGCAAACTGAAGATGGGCAGGTAGTAGAACCACACAGCATTTCGGCAGGATTGGATTACCCGGGCATTGGACCATTGCATGCGTTTTTATTTGATAGCGGACGGGCAAAATTTCTATATGCAACGGATGATGAATCATTGCAGGCGGCGTTTGAATTGGCAAAACTGGAAGGAATCATCCCTGCGCTCGAGTCTGCACATGCATTGCATGCTTTGAATAAGATCAATTTCAAGAAAAACGATGTGGTGGTTGTCTGCCTTAGCGGAAGAGGAGATAAGGATTTAGCGACATATATGAAAACGATGGCATAATCTAAATCAGAAAAAATGAAAAGCATTTATATTATTATATTGATGGGTTTGTTTGTGAGTTGTAAAACGAAACCTTTTGTCAAACATTCCCTGGAGTTTGAAAAAATAGCCGACGGTTGCTCCAACGCTGCTTCGTCCATTTCGATGAATTCCAACCTGAATGGCGAACGGTTCGAATTTCAGTCCTGCCTCGATGCTGATTTCAAAAAAGAACAGGTAACCTCATCTCAACTGAATGACACGACAGTGATGATAAAGTTTGAAAGAAAAAATTCCCAACAGGCTTTATATAAACTTACCATAGACATTGATGCCTGGCCCCGCTATGGATTATTGATCCTGGATGGGGATAGTATTCACATGAAACGAGTCGAACCATGAGCAGGATAGCGAATTTGTTCAGCACAAAAAAGGAAAAGGTATTGAATATTTATTGTACAGCAGGATATCCTGAGGCTGGCAGCACATTAAGCGTACTAAAAGCATTACAGGATAACGGCGCTGATATGATAGAGATCGGTATGCCTTATAGTGATCCGCTGGCCGATGGCCCGGTCATTCAGCAAAGCAGCACCGTGGCACTGGCGAACGGGATGTCTATTTCAAAACTATTTGATCAATTAAAAGATTTTCGTAAAACAATTAGGGTGCCGGTGCTATTAATGGGATATATGAATCCTGTGCTTCAATATGGATTTGAAAGATTTTGTGAAAATGTTGCAGCCGCAGGTATTGACGGACTGATATTACCGGATCTCCCTATGTATGAATTTGAAACCGAATATGGAGCCATTATTAAGAAACATGGTCTCGATTTTATTTTTTTAGTAACGCCTGAGACATCTGATGAAAGGATAAAAAAACTGGATGAATTAAGCAGCGGGTTCCTCTATGCTGTTTCTTCTTCTTCAACAACCGGCCGGGATAAGAACATGACAGATGTAAGGTCTTACCTCAAAAAACTTGAAAACCTGAAGCTTAAAAACCCGGTACTTGTCGGTTTTGGAATAAAGGATAAACAGGGTTTTGAAGACGCGTGTCAACACGCGAACGGGGCGATCATCGGCACCGCCTTTATTAAGGCATTGGAAACGAGCACTTCTATAGAAAAATCTGTTAAAGAGTTCATGGACGGTATCTTAGTCTGACTACGGATATGAATCCTGTAAAAAACGAATTATCTTTGTCGATACTTTATCTAGAAACTAAGCTTTAATGAAAAGATTTCTTACCCTGATCGTCTTGTCGCCCCTGCTGGCCTTTTCACAGAAACAATTAGTAATAACCGGAAAAATTACCGGTTTAAAAGAAGGTTCACGGGTTTGCCTTGTAGACATAAACACCCCAACAGACACCATCGCGAAAGGGACTGTAAAAAATGGGGCATTTACACTCAAAGCTTCATTGAAGGAAACTACTTTGACCACCCTGAATCTCGATAATGGCAAAAAAGTAAGTCTCTTCTTAGATAATGCTCCTGTGAAGATCACCGGGAACGTAAATGACGTGAAGACGATAGTTGTACAGGGTTCCGCGACACAAGATGCTTTTGTTTTCTTCCAGAAAAAATTTAACCCGCTTTTTGAGGACCTCGGCAAACTTAACCAACAGATGCAATTTGCCGGAAGGAGTGACAGTCTGGTATTGGCGGAGAATAATCTGAGAAACCGCATTCAAATAGAAATAGACGCTTTCATAAAGAAATATAAATCGTCGGCTGTCAGCAGCTTTTTGCTGGCTATTACTTACCAGTTGGTTGACGATATATCACTTACTGAAAAACGATTTAATTCGCTGACGTCGGTAGCAAAGGATAACCTGTATGGCAAGTACATGGGTGATATTATCAACGAAACAAAAATGTTCGCTATTGGCAGCGTGGCTATGGATTTTACTCAAAACGACACGTTGAACAAGCCTGTTTCATTGTCGTCATTCCGCGGTAAATATGTATTGGTTGATTTCTGGGCAAGCTGGTGCGGGCCCTGCCGGCAGGAAAATCCTAACGTGGTAAGCAACTTTATTAAATTCAAGGACAAAAAGTTTACGGTACTCGGGGTATCTCTCGATCGTCCGGGGCAAAGGGAGAAATGGCTCCAGGCCATACATGCAGACAACCTTACCTGGACACATGTCAGTGATCTGAATTTCTGGAATAATGCCGTAGCAGTTCAATATAAGATACAAAGCATCCCGCAGAACTTTTTAATAGGCCCTGATGGAAAGATTGTAGCCAAAAATCTTCGGGGTCCCGCATTGGAATCAAAACTTTGTGAACTACTGGGATGTAATTGAGTCTGGAAGACGGCAAGTCAGAAAGACTGAAAGTCCGGGAACGTAACATGTTAATTGAATATTCTTCCGGACTTACCGACTTACGGACTTGTTAATTCACATCTTTCCCTTCTTTCAACTGTTGTATCATTGTTTCAACCTGTGTCTTCGCTTGCTGTCCGGGTGCCAGCGGTAAAGCAAGGTTCGCGGTCTTTAATGCGTTCTTATAATCGCCGTTCGCTGAATAGCCTCTTGTTAATCCCATGAGCGTGACGAACTGATTGGGATTTTTCTGGTTATTCATCTTAAATACTTCGAGAGCTTCTTTATTTTTCTTCTGGGCCAAAAGCTGTCTCCCATATTGATGCACCTGCTGCGCATTGCCCATGGGTAACGCTCTTTTCATCGTTGAGTCGGCTTCGGCAGTGCGTCCCAGTTTGGCAAGGATATCCGCCTTTGTTGAAAGAGTTACAAAATTCGCATCGCCAACGAACTGATCACTCACGGAGTGTTCGGCCCACTTTAATCCTTCTTCGAGGTTTATGTTCTTATCGGCGGTAAATCTTGCGGCTTGCTGGAAAGATTGCCAGCCTGGGCTAAAGCTTCTTTCACCCCTTAATTCGCGGCGAAAAGATTCCAATTGTAATTTATTGAGATCCACTTCCACTTTAAAGGGGATCATCAGTTTTTCCCAGGCCAGTGCTATCATGGCCGAATTTTCTGTTTCATTCATGAATTCATATTTCAGCCATTCAACGCTTTTATCGGTAGCAACAGGTTTTACTTTTACGCGCAATACATCCTCTTCGGGTTTATAAAAATAACTTCCCCAACTGCTGTTATTCTTTGAAAAGATGAGGGTACACTCATTCGGATCAAAGGCAATAAAAAACCCGTACTTACCCGAAGCCAGCGGTTTCCCTTCGACCGTTACGTCCGTCGAAAATTCAATTGTTGTGTTCTCATTTGACCCCGCCCTCCAGGGAGAAGCCTTACTGGTTCCAAATCCCAGGTCTGCATAACCGGTATGTACCAATTGGCCCCAAATTTTTCCCTCGCGGCCTTTTACACCGGGACGGTCATAGTGAATAGTCACGTCAGTGATGCCGATGCGCTCACCCACCATAGCTTTTTTGTTGCCGCCATCCGCGGGCATAGTTAATTGCGAAAAAACATTCAGGACAGCTAATAGAGAAAACAGGCATACGCAGACTATTTTTTTCATACATGTGTTTTAAGACAGAAAGCTAAGCAGAAAACAGGTTATTGATAGCTGATTATTACCAGCGAAGCCGTAAGCGGATGAGTAGTAAAGTGAAATGATATAAGGTTTCAGTCGTGGGCTAGTTTGAATTAGCCACGGATGCACGGATTAAGGTTGCATGCTAAAACTCCGTGCATCCCCGCCTAAATGATTCAGTCGGGCAAGCGTGGCTTCTGTCTAATAAGTTTAATGCATCATTTTTCAAACTGTGCCACTACCAGGGTTTCGGCATATTAATAAATAAGTATCTTAGTTCCTATGCCCTTGTCATTGCAAAAAATTGCCGGCGGCTATTACCTGCATAGGGTGAAGGAAACGGCATCCGGTTTTAAGCTGAATCCCGACGGCACTTTCCAATTTTTCTTTACTTACGGCGCATTGGATAGATATGGGGCAGGCAATTTTAAAATTGAAAATGAAACCGTCATTTTACAAAGCCGGGCATGGAGCGGGAAGGATTTTGCCTTGATAAACAGCGATATTTCCGGCAGGGGTACAACCATTAAGATAGCCGATAAGAAGCCAATCTTTCAAAAGCATGTATTTGCCAGTTTAAAAAATGGCGAGGATGGATCCTGGCAGTCCCCGGACACAAAAGGAGAGGTCAATTTCCCCAATAGCGAAGCAAGTGTTATCACTCTCGCGTTTGAATTTTGCCCTGAGCGGTTTACGTTTTTTCCAATAGAAAATAAAGAACATAATTATTTCGAATTTCGACTGGAATCATGGATCATGGAAGTATTCTTCAACCAGTTTTCTTTGAGGGTCAAAGGACGTGTTTTGCTGGGAAAACATCCATTGCTGTGAGGAGAGGAGTTTGTGTATGAGAAACGATAATCTTCTTATGCAGAGACTGCAGCAGGCATTCATCAAAAATTCTAAATTGCAAACTTTAAAAGAAGCGTCACAAAAGCAGTCACCCCTATAGTCGCAGCCATTTTTTGGGTGTGAATAGAAAACTCTTTTCTGATATTTTGTTTGCACAAAACGTAAATTGTCCCAATTAAGAAAACCAGCCGAATGATGTATGTTGTTGGAGAGGTCCTAGGAAATAAAGTGTCAAGAAATTCATTCCCAGAAGACTTCCAAGTGAGTGAGTCAACTAATGACCCTAACGCAATAGCACAAGAAAATGTCAAGAAAATGACTAGCAATATCCAACCTATGCTCTTTCTTTTCCAGAATGTAAAAATAGCAATCGGTAAAAATATAAGAGGGAGTAGATATAAAATACTTTCAAGTGGGAATCGCGGAATATCTTTTAAAAATGCCAGATGCATTTGAAAGTCGCTTATGATTTCGTAAAGAAAAAGACCACCAAAGACAATTGCAATAAGTCTGATGGTTTTCTCTGTTGAAGGTATTCCGGGTTGAATAGGGTTCAATGTCTCAATTAGGGTATGTCCGGCATTTTTTACTTTATCTTCAATGACTTTTACTTTCTCCCTTTGCTTTTTCGTTTGCAATTGTATGGCTAAAAGCGCTTCTCTTGCTTCTTTTATTTCTGTCTCGGAAAGTCGCCTGTCTGAAAACTCTTTTTTTGCTGCTTCAACCGCAGAAGGCTGATAGTCACTTGAGTTCTCGAGAATACTCAATAGCTCCGTATTACTAATTGTCCTATAGTATTTACTGAAGTCGTTTGATGTCGTCATATGATTGCTGCCAACATTAGTATTTCTGAAAAAAGCTAAACTACTTAATTTTGAAATCATCGATTTTCAACAATTGCTCTTTTCGCTTTTTGTATTGTCGAGCTCGCAAATACATCCAGGTGTCTCATAATAAAAAATCCCATCCGCCTGAGGCGGACGGGATTTTGTTTGTGTGTTTAATTTTTTTAAGGAAAAATCCCCAGCTCCGCATAAGTAATCGCAACTTTATTGATCGCTACCACATATGCTGCCGTCCGCATATCAGGAATATCAGGATTATTTTTCCATTCATTCATTATCTCGTGTGTCGCAGTGATCATCGTTTCTTCCAGCCCACTATATACCAAATCGACTTCATCGGCGCCGTGAAGGATATATTCTTTTTCCCTGTCTGCTACTTTCTTGCCGGTTAGCGTTTCTATTTGCCCGAGAATTTGTGTATTCAGGTTTTCATTAAAACGCTTTTCCATTCGCCCATACCGAACATGGCTCAGGTTTTTCAACCATTCAAAATAAGAGACCGTCACGCCTCCCGCATTCAGATACATATCTGGTACAACAATGATCCCTCTTTTTGCCAGTATTTCATCCGCCTCTGGTGTTAAAGGGCCATTGGCGGCTTCCCCAATAATTTTTGCTTTTACCTGGGGCGCATTGTCTCCGTCGATCACATTTTCCAAAGCAGCCGGGATCAGGATATCACATTCCATTTCCAACGCGTCCATATTATATTTAAAATCGGTAGCCCCCTTGAAATTCAGAATAGAGCCTGTATTTTTCCGGTGATTGAAAACCTCATCAACATCAAGTCCATCCTGCGAAGCGATTGCGCCTTCATACTCAGCAAGACCAACGATCTTTGCCCCCGCATCCTGGAAAAACTTTGCGGTATGATAACCTACATTGCCTAATCCCTGGACCACGATCCTCTTACCTTCCACTCCTGTTGTCAACCCAACCTTCTTCATTATTTCCGGCATATTGCACACTTCGCGAAGACCAAAGAATACACCCAGGCCGGTTGCTTCGCGACGACCGCGGACACCACCTTGCGATACAGGTTTTCCGGTCACACAACCAGCTGAATCAATTTCTCCCGGGTGCATGGCAGAATAGGTATCAACGATCCAAGCCATCTCTCTTTCACCCGTCCCATAATCTGGTGCAGGAACATCAGTACCGGGACCAATAAAATTCTTTTTAATCAGTTCGGCGGTATAGCGGCGGGTGATCTTTTCAAGTTCATATGCCGAATATTTTCTCGGGTTGATCTTTATACCTCCTTTGCCACCACCAAATGGCACATTTACAATTGCGCATTTGTAAGTCATTAAAGAAGCCAGCGCCATTACTTCATCCTGGTTTACTTCAGCAGCAAAACGTATCCCGCCTTTACAGGGTGTTTTGTGCTGGGAATGTTGCACACGATATGCTTCTATCACTTCAATGCTGCCGTCATCCCTTTTTAACGGAAATCTCATCTGATAAACGGCATTACAGGCTTTGATCTGTTCCAGTATGCCCCGTTCCCATTTGGTAAATTTTGCGGCTTTGTCAAAACTTTTTTCGACAGCGCTAAAAAAACTGTAGTTCTTTACAGACATGTGAGTTGAATTTTTTGTTAGCAATCGTTTAGCCAATTGGCAATTTGCAAGCGGCAATTGGCAAAGAGTCTATAATTCGTCTCGTTTTTGCTTGTTGCCTATTGCTCATTACCCGTAGTTGTTATTTTTCTTTCTCCAGCTTGCTGATCTTCCTGTCGAGCCGGACGATATATAAAATAAGCCCGGCAAGGATCGTCAGCATTACAGCTATCACGACATAGCTCCTCTGGTCGCTGCGCATAAATTCACCGACAGTGGTTTCTTTGCCTTCGTCCTGCGCATTCGATATTTGCGATATTCCAAGCAATAACAGTATGACAAATAAATGTTTCAGTTTTTTCATTGCATCAGCTTTCGTTCTTTCAATAAGTTTAACCGAATTTTCAATGTAGTGATCCAGACGCCCAGCAATGCCCATCCAATAAAGGCCGGCCATTCCACCATTCGCATAAACTGGTTGACATCTTTCAATTCCAATGCTGGGTTTCCTTCCTGCCCCGGGTGAAGGCTGGGCAAAATCCTTGGAACGATCCAGATGGATGGAAACAACATCGCATAGGCAAATATGTTATAAACCGCTCCGATCCTTGCCCTTTTATCGATATCACTTATAGAGTCACGCAGCACCAGGTAGGCAAAGTAGATCAGCAAAGCAATCGCCGCACCGATCAGTTTTGGTTCTCTTGCCAGAGCGCTGAATGATTTGAACAAAGGGTTATTCGGATCTGCCCATGTGTAACTCATCCAGATCGAACCGGTAGCATAGCCTAGCAGGCCAAACACGATACCGACTGTCGCATATTGCCTGGAATAAATATCATATCGGAGGTTAAACGTGCGGAGATAACGAATGGCATTGACCACCGAAACTGTAAACAAGGTCATCATGGCCATCCACATGCCTACATGAAAAAATAAATTGCGGCTTGTTTGCCCGAGCAAAGGAAGATTGGGGACCTTAATAAGCAAACCTGCTATAAACGTGTATACCAGCAAAGCAACACAGAGTATCTTCCACCATGCTGTTCGTTTAGTATTTATGTTGTTGGTCATTGGATGGTTCAGACTAAGTCCGCGATAGCGGGATAAAGTCAGCAAAAATAAGGGATTATCAGTCAACAGTTCGCAGTCTGCAGTCCTCAGTTCTCAATGCACAGTACACAGTTCGCAGTTCGCAGTTCGCAGTCCTCAGCAAACTGTTCTCAGTCTTCATCACTTAACTAATAATCGGCTTTTTTTGACAGACAGTTGTGACTGCCCGACTGCAGACTGCTGACTTCTTACTGCCGACTGTGAACTGCCGACTGCCGACTGCTGACTGCCGACTGCCGACTGTCATCTGTCATCAGTCTCTCCATAAAAAAGGAAACAGTATCACTGCCAGCATGATGATCATCACGTCCAGTGCGACGAGTAAAAGAACTGTAGATAATGGAATGGTAAGTACAGGATTGAACGCAGCATTGGAGAGTTTCATTAGCAAAAGTAATTGCGGGATGATCAATGGAAAACCAAGCACTGCCATGATAGCCGCATTCTGCTGGGCTTTTGCTGCAATTGCCGCCAAAAAAGTAAATACAAGACTGAGACTCCAACCCCCGAGTAAAACAAGACCGATGAATGGCCCGGCCTTTTGAATTGGGTTGGAAAGAAAAAGACTAAAAAGCACGATACTTAGCAGGCTCATCACGAGCATCAGCAATGAATTAAAAAGAAGCTTAGCGAGTACAAAATCAGAAGGCGACGCGATTGAATAGAAATATAGCATTCTTCCCCTGCTTTCCTGTAAAAAACTTTTAGCTACTGCGTTTATGCAAATGAATAACTGTATCACCCAGAACAATCCGTTCCAAACTCTGGGTTCCGGTTGTTCAATGGCCATAAACAGGACAAAAACGGTAGCCCCGATATACAATAAGATCCCGTAAAAGCTATACTGTTGTCTTACTTCAAGCAGCAGGTCTTTCTTGAAAAGCGTAATAATATGACGCGGGGATGCGATAAAAACAAATTGTAATCAAAAATAGGCTTTACTGCCCTTTCAGCTCAATTAATTGGGGAGATAGATTTTACTTCAGCGCATAACAAATCCTGCATCTTGGTTCATAAGAATCGGTAGCGCCAAGCATTACCTGGTCATCATTAGGTATTTTTCTATATGAGTAATTGGCTATGTTACCGCATTTAACACAGATCGCATGCAGTTTGGTGACGTAGTCTGCTTTAGCCATAAGGAAAGGCATTTGACCGAAAGGTTTACCAAGATAATCCATATCCAAACCGGCAACGATGACCCTAATGCCTAGTCGGGCTAATTCATCACAGACATACGGCAGCTGGTCGTCGAAGAACTGGGCCTCATCCACGCCTATTACATCTACATCCTGCGCCATCAGCAATATCTTTTGTGAATTATCGATCGGGGTAGACTGGATGGCATTTGTATCATGAGAGACAATCTTAACTTCATCATAACGTATATCAATGGCAGGTTTGAAGATCTCTACTTTCAGGTTGGCGATCTTTACTCTCTTCAGCCGGCGGATCAATTCCTCTGTTTTACCGCTGAACATAGAGCCACAGATCACCTCGATCCACCCACGTCTTTCGCCCCGCAAGTTTGGTTCTATAAACATTGTTAACATTTATTCACAAAAAACGGACAATAATATATATTCATAAACAGTTAGTAACTTCAAAGCAGATTTACCGGTCAAACATTTGGCCTGATTGCAAAGAAAGGGAATAAACGATTCGCTTCATTCTGATTGGTTAAATCTGCATAAATCCGGTAGTGCGCTGTTTTCATAATAGCCGGTAAGACGAAAAGACGGTAAGAATTGATTTACAGATTACCTTATCTTATCGCCTTCCCGACTTCCCGGCAAAACCGGACATTACGATAAATCCTCTTAATCTGTGATAAATGATGGAAAGAATTGAAACCCTGATATCCAAATTGAAACAACAATTTGATCAGAATGCCGATCCCGCACAGCTGTTAGCTACCGTGCAACAATTGCAAAACGAATTATCCCAGCTTCAGCCCAGGACCCCCAAAACATTAGGCACATCAAAAGTAGCTGTAATGATGCCCGCAGGTATGAATTCGGTGCCGGTAGAATATGAGAAATACCTGCCAAAGACTAAACCGGCAGAAGAAAAGGAAATCATCAGAGAAGTGAAAGAGATCCCGGTTGTAGAGGTAAGAGAGACGAAGATGGTGAACAGGAGTCCTGTTTCTATGGTAAATGATAGCGGGCAGCTGGATATGGCATTTGATCCCATGACGGAGATTCCAACCCTATCTCACCAGGTGATGGAACCAAGAGTTGAAACTACCCGGCAAACTTCGTATGCCGAATCGCTGAATGATAAACTGAAACAGGAGAAAACAGAATTATTCGAAATATTGAAAGATACTCCCATAAAAGACCTTCGCAAAGCTATCGGGATCAACGACCGCTTTTTATTTATTGATGATCTCTTCCGTGGTGATGAAGCTATGTATGAACGCAGTATTAAAACGATCAACAGCTTTACAATTTATCCGGAAGCTGAATACTGGATCATACGTGAATTGAAAGTGAAATTAGGCTGGCCAAATGATCATAAAACCGTACAGCATTTTGATCAGCTTGTTAAAAGACGTTTTTCCTGAATGAACTGAATAATCTTTTCGGTCGCTCCTTTATTTTTCCAGACAAAGGTTTTTGCCGCATGGCAGGCTTTATCATAAGAGCCATCAGCATTTGCTAACAGACCGGTAATACCTTTGATCAAATCAAGCTCATCTTTAACTACGATTGCACCTCCATTTTTTACAAGCCCGACCGCTTCCATATATTTTTCATAGTATGGACCGATAAACACAGGTTTATTATAGACGGCTGCCTCCAATACATTATGTACGCCACTGCTTTTTAAACCACCGCCAACATATGTTATATAGGCATAGTTATAAAGACGGGACAACATGCCTATGTTGTCAATGATGAGAACCGGGCGAGTTGGGAAAGGGGAGTCGGAAGTCGTGAGTCGTGAGTCGTGAGTCGGGACAGAAGTCGTGAGTTGGGAAAACAAAACAGATTCAGGAAAGAGTTTTTTAAGATCTGTTAAATGTGACTCGGTGATCTCATGTGGCGCAATGATCAGTTTTAGCGATGGATCGTTGACAGATAAAAAGGCTTTTTGTAAAACTTCTTCATCTTCTTTCCACGTACTGCCCGCGATGATGGTTTTGTTGTTTTCAATGAACTTTTCAATTATCGGAATAGGTTCAAACTTTCTGGCTATTTCAATCACCCGGTCAAATCTTGTGTCGCCCGATACACTGCAAATTTGAGCAAGCCCGATCTCGTCGATTAATTTTTTAGATTCTTCATTTTGGACAAATAAATGATCAAAACGGGAAAGCATTTTTCGCTGAAGCCCGCCGTACCATTTAAAGAAGGACATGTCTCTCCGGAACAAAGCAGAAACGAGTAACAATGGAATGTTGCGGTATTTTATTTTTTTTAAATAATAATACCAGAATTCATACTTGACGAAGATGACCAGCGATGGCTTTACTATTTCTAAAAAGCGTTTGGCATTTCGCGGCCCGTCCACCGGCAAATAGAACACCCAGTCTGCACCTTTGTAGTTTTTTTGTACTTCATATCCGGATGGAGAGAAAAAGGTGAGCAGAATCTTGTGCCTTGAGCCTTGGGCATTCAGCGTTGAGCCTTCAGCATTGAGCCTTTCAATCAAGGGTCTTCCCTGTTCAAATTCACCTAAAGACGCACAATGAATCCAAATGATACTTTCATTTTGAGGGATTACTTTCTCCAGGTTTTCAAATACATTTTTACGGCCTTTCACCCATTTTTTTGCCTTATTATTGAGCAAAGACGCGATACGAATGCCGACCTTCAGTAATACAAGGAAAATATTATAAAAAAAGACACTCAAATGGCTGTTTTTCAGATAAGAAACAAATGTAAAAGCAATCTTTTAAACTACGGCTATTTTACTATTTTTGCGCCACTTTTAAGTCGGGAGTCGTTAGTCGGAAGCTGTTAGTAGACCGTAAAATCAGGCCGCTTCTTACTTTGACTTTCGTAAATCGTACTTCAAATTATGCGTCCGATCCAGATGGTGGATACTAAAACACAGTATCATAAAATTAAGTTGCAGGTTGATAATGCCATACAGGACGTAATGGAGAGTTCGGCTTTTATCAATGGCAAAGCCGTACAAGACTTTGCCAGCCATCTCTCGTCATACCAGGGGGCAAAACATACTATTCCCTGCGCCAATGGAACAGATGCTTTGCAAATAGCCATGATGGCCCTCGGGCTACAACCGGGTGATGAAGTGATCACGCCTTCCTTTACCTATATAGCCACAACTGAAGTGATCGCATTGCTCCGGTTGACGCCTGTTTTTGCAGAAGTAGATGCCAGGACCTTTTGTATCGATCCGGCGAGCCTGGAATCGCTAATTACCCCGAACACAAAAGCGATTGTTCCGGTTCACCTGTATGGCCATGCTGCGCCAATGCAAGAGATAATGGCAATTGCCGGAAAACATAACTTGTTTGTTATAGAAGATAATGCACAGGCTATTGGATGTGACTATCAGTTTTCAGATGGTTCGAAAAAGAAAACAGGGACTATTGGACATATAGGCACCACTTCATTTTATCCTTCAAAAAACCTGGGAGCCTTTGGTGATGGGGGAGCCATTTTTACAAACAATGATGAATTGGCCGACAAGATCAGGATGATCGCTAATCACGGGCAGAGCAAAAGATATTATCATGATGTTGTGGGTTGCAATAGCCGGCTGGATACTGTACAAGCGGCTATTCTCGATATTAAGCTCAATCATTTGGATGAATATATTGAAGCAAGAAGAAACGCGGCTGATTTTTACGACAGGAGTTTTGCAGGCAATAAAAAATTAAGAATTCCGTTCAGGGCAGGTTATTCAAATCATGTGTTTCATCAATATACGCTGATCGTTGATGCTGCGGATGATCCTGGAATTTACCGGGATGGATTGAACCAGTTTCTTGCTACCCATAAAATTCCTTCGATGCTCTATTACCCGGTCCCCGGCCATAAGCAAAAGATGTTTGAACACTTCAATGTGGCGGCACAATTAATGCCAGTTACCGACTGGCTGACGCAACGGGTCATATCTTTACCGATGCATACCGAATTGGATGAAGAACAGTTGAGATTTATAACCGATAAAGTGAATGAATATACGGGCAAATAATTTTAAATTTTATATTTTCAACCCCTAAACTGTATTATGAAAATTGCTGTCGTTGGAACTGGTTATGTTGGTTTGGTTTCCGGTACCTGTTTTGCAGAAACAGGGAACAATGTTACCTGCGTGGATATTGATGCTAACAAAGTCAGGATGCTGACCAATGGTGAGATCACTATCTATGAGCCGGGCCTTGAAAAATTATTTCTACGTAACCTGAAAGATGGCCGTCTTCATTTTACCACGGACCTTGCCGCCGGGATCAAGGATGCAGTTATTATTTGTCTCGCATTGCCTACACCCCCGGGAGAGGATGGATCCGCTGATCTGCAATATATTTTGGGTGTTGCCGAAGATCTTGGAAAAATATTGACCGAATATAAATTAATAGTGGATAAAAGCACGGTTCCGGTGGGAACAGCGGAAAAGGTGCATGCCGCTATTGCAAAAAACTATAAAGGTGATTTTGATGTCGTGAGCAACCCTGAATTTTTGCGGGAAGGGGTGGCCGTCGAAGATTTCATGAAACCCAATCGCATAGTGATCGGAACAAAGTCAGACAGGGCAAAGAAACTGATGAACGATTTGTATGCGCCGTTTGTCCGCCAGGGAAACCCGGTTATTTTTATGGATGAACGTTCTGCTGAGTTAACCAAATATGCGGCTAATTCTTTTTTAGCTGCCAAGATCTCTTTCATGAATGAAGTGGCAAAACTTTGCGAATTGCTCGGAGCCGATGTGGATATGGTGAGAAGGGGGCTGGGAAGTGATGAAAGAATAGGAAAGAGATTTTTGTTTTCGGGGATTGGATACGGAGGAAGTTGTTTCCCCAAAGATGTCAGGGCATTGGTGAAATCATCAACCGATGTGGATTATGAGTTTAAGATATTAAATGCAGTAATGGAAGTAAACAGGATTCAAAGGGGACATCTTATTCCCGGCATTAAAAAATATTTCAATAATGATCTGAAAGGAAAACGGTTTGCTTTGTGGGGTCTTGCATTCAAACCTAATACGGATGATACGCGGGAAGCGCCGGCCTTATATATTATCGAAACTCTGCTTAAAGAAGGAGCATCGGTCTGTGCATTTGACCCCGAAGGAATGAAGAATGTCAAAAAACAAATTGGCGAGGTCATTGACTATGCTGAGAACCAGTATGACGCATTGAACGGTGCAGATGCGTTGATCATTGCCACTGAATGGAACGAATTCCGGACACCCGATTTTTCAAAAATCGCGGCCATCCTTAAAAACAAGGCTATTTTCGACGGGCGTAATCTTTTTGATCTTACGGCGTTGGAAGACCTTGGATTTCATTATGAAAGCGTAGGCAGGAGGGTAGTTAATTAATATATCATGAAACGTAAACGTGTATTAATAACCGGCGCAGCTGGTTTCCTTGGCTCTCATCTATCAGATCGTTTTATCAAAGAAGGATTTCATGTGATCGCCATGGATAACCTGATTACCGGCGACCTGCGGAATATTGAACATTTATTCAAGTTGGAACAGTTTGAATTTTACCATCATGATGTTTCAAAATTTATTCATATTCCCGGTAACCTGGATTATATTCTTCATTTTGCGTCACCGGCCAGTCCTATTGATTATCTAAAAATTCCCATTCAAACATTAAAGGTCGGTTCGCTGGGCACGCACAATTGTCTTGGGTTGGCAAAGGCAAAGAATGCTACAATACTGGTGGCTTCTACCAGCGAGGTATATGGCGATCCCCAGGTGCACCCGCAGCCGGAAGAATATTGGGGCAATGTTAATCCGGTAGGCCCCCGCGGCGTATATGATGAAGCCAAGCGATTCCAGGAAGCGATCACAATGGCATACCATACTTTTCATGATGTGGATACCAGGATCGTCCGGATATTTAACACCTATGGCCCGAGAATGAGATTGAATGACGGACGTGCACTGCCGGCATTTATCGGGCAGGCTTTGCGGGGAGAAGACCTGACCGTATTCGGTGACGGTTCGCAAACAAGAAGCTTTTGTTTTATCGATGACCTGATCGAAGGGATCTATCGGCTCCTGATGAGCGAATACCATCTTCCCTTAAATATTGGCAACCCGGATGAAATATCGTTGCTTGATTTTGCAAAAGAGATTTTGGAGCTGACGGGCAATAAGGTAAAAATCGATTTCCGGCCGTTACCTGTTGATGATCCCAAACAACGGGAACCGGATATCAGGAAAGCGAAGGAATTACTGGGCTGGGAACCAAAAATAAAACGTAAAGAAGGATTGAAGATAACGTATGAATATTTTAAATCACTTCCGAAAGATGAGTTGCATAAACAGCCAAAAGAATTTATAAGCATGAAGTAATGGAGGCGAGGCAGAACATTAAACATTTAAACTATAAAATCATACATGTACCAGGAATTAGTTGATAAAAAAGCAAAACTTGCCCTGATCGGCCTGGGGTATGTCGGTTTGCCCATAGCATTGGAATTCTCCCGGAAAATATCCGTAATAGGTTTTGATATTAATGCCAAAAGAATTGAGATGATGAAAAATAGGATTGATCCGAGCAATGAACTGGTAAAAGAAGATTTCGAAGGTTGTGATATCACCTTTACTAATTCATTGGACGTGTTGCGGGAAGCAAATTTCTTCATTGTTGCCGTGCCAACTCCCGTTGATGATCACAATGTTCCCGATCTGATCCCTGTTCAGAAAGCTTCGGAGACAATCGGCAAGGTGATAAAGAAAGGCGACTATGTGGTATATGAATCAACGGTATACCCCGGTTGTACGGAAGAAGATTGTCTGCCGATAATTGAAAAATTATCAGGTTTAAAAAATATTACAGATTTTAAACTGGGTTATTCGCCTGAACGCATCAACCCGGGTGATAAAAATCATACACTGGCGAAAATTATTAAGGTTGTGTCAGGCTGCGATGCGGAATCGCTGGATCAGATTGCAAAAGTATATGAGCTGGTGGTGCAGGCCGGCGTTCACAGGGCATCCTGTATCAAAGTGGCCGAAGCGGCTAAGATCATTGAGAATACACAGCGTGACCTGAACATTGCATTAATGAATGAACTGTCGATCATTTTTGACAAGATGGACATCAACACCTATGAAGTACTGGAAGCAGCGGGCACCAAATGGAACTTTCTGAAATTTCAACCCGGTTTGGTGGGTGGTCATTGCATCGGGGTTGATCCTTATTATTTGACCCACAAAGCAAAAGAGCTTGGGTATCATTCAGAAGTGATATTGTCAGGGCGCAATATCAATGATAATATGGGAAAATATGTCGCCAAAAAAGTAATCCAGCATATTATCAAGAATAGCGGAGATGTAAAATCTTCTAAAGTATTGATTAAGGGTGCTACATTCAAAGAGAATGTGAGCGATATACGCAATTCAAAAGTGAGCGACGTGGTAAAGGCGCTAAAAGAATTTTATGTAAATGTGGATGTCGAAGATCCTTATGCAGACTCCGACGAGCTGCATCATGAATATGGATTCAACCTTGTTAAAAACCCGGCCAGGGATTATGATGCCGTTATCATCACGGTGCCTCATAAAGATTATTTGTCACTCGACGACGCCCATTTTTGCAGTATCACCAAGCCACACGCGATGATTGCCGACCTGAAAGGTATTTACAGGGGAAAGATCAGTAACCGAAATTATTGGAGTTTTTGATATGCCATTGATCACGACAGATATTCCGGGACTGCTGGTTTTCGAGCCAAAGGTCTTCGAAGACAGCCGGGGGTATTTTTTTGAATCATACAATGAAAAGAATTTTATCGCGCAGGGAATTGTTGCCCGGTTCGTACAGGATAACGAGTCGTCCTCTTTATACGGCGTGATAAGAGGATTACATTACCAGCTTAATCCTCATGCCCAGGCTAAATTGATCAGGGTATTCGAGGGAAGAATACTGGATGTTGTGGTTGATATTCGCAAGGGCTCTCCTGAGTTTGGTAAAACCTTTTCACTGGAATTAACGGGTGAAAATAAAAAACAGTTATACATACCGCCCGGGTTTGCCCACGGTTTTTCAGTTTTAAGTGAGAAGGCAGTGGTATTTTATAAATGTGATCAGTTTTATAACAGGGAAAGTGAAGCGGGCATTCGTTACGATGATCCGCATTTGAATATCGACTGGAGAATACCCACGGATAAAGCGATTATTTCTGATAAAGACGAAAAACTTCCGTTGTTGGCAGATTGCAAGAGCAATTTTGAGTTTAAAGGCTGATGATAAAGCAAAGAATACTTGTAACAGGAGCTAACGGCCAGTTAGGAAGAGAGCTACAACAATTGTCTTCAGCGTATCATCTGTATGATTTTATTTTTTTATCCAGGGAAGATCTTCCTGTCAATCATCAGGAATCCGTTAAACAATCATTTAAAAAACATCGTCCTGACTTTTGTATCAACTGTGCTGCCTATACGGCGGTTGATAAGGCTGAGACTGAAAAAGAATCAGCATTTGCGATTAATGGAACGGCTGCGGGCAACATGGCTGCTGCCTGTAAAGAATACAATTGCCAGTTTATTCATATTTCAACCGATTATGTTTTTGATGGGAATGCAAAGGTTCCCTATAAAGAAGATGATGTCGTAAACCCTCAAACTGTTTATGGGGCATCAAAACTGGAAGGAGAGAGGCAGGCAATCGAATTCAATCCCGGGTCAATCATCATCCGCACCTCATGGGTATATTCACAATTCGGGAAAAACTTTGTGAAGACGATGCTGAAATTTATGAGTGAGAAAAAGGAAATAGGTGTAGTCAATGATCAGTATGGGTCGCCTACTTACGCAGCTGACCTCGCCGAAGCAATTCTCAAAGTCGTCGGAACACTCACCACTCACCACTCACCACTCACCACTCAAGGCATCTACCATTTCAGCAACGAAGGTGTCATTTCATGGTATGATTTCGCTGTTACTATAAAGGGATTGACAGGAGCCAGGTGTAAGATCAATGCTCTTAGTACACCTGAATATCCTACACCGGCAAAACGACCTGCTTATTCCGTACTAGATAAAACAAAAATCAAAAACACGTTCGGCATTGTCTTAAAAGGTTGGAAAGACAGCCTCGCAGTTTGCCTCCATAAGTTAGAATGAACGGGCAGCCGTCCCGACCATTAAAATGAAAGCCCCGGACCTCTCCGGAGCTTTCGAGGTTGCCTTGCAAGGATTCGAACCCTGACATAGAGAGCCAGAATCTCTCGTACTACCATTATACTACAAGGCAATGGGTTGGCAAAAGTAAGAAAACTAGTTGTTGGATGGTAACTGTCGTTTGAAAATCAGATTCTGGAAAATTATTATATCGACGGTAATATTTATCCGGGAACGATTGCGCATATTTTCCAGTTCATTGTTGATTTTCAGGATGCAGCAGGATAGTTGACCGCCAATAATCGTATACTTTTATTTTAAAGAAGGTAAACCACCTTTATCTTAATAGTACGATTGCTTATTCGATTGATTGCTGTAACTGAACGATTGCTGATGATGAAAATAAGAATTTCCCACCGGTCTTTTGCAACATTGACTTCAAGGCTGGTTTTCCGGGCTATTATCAGCAATCCTCACGCCTTATCCACGCTGACAGCACTCAACATATCCCAATCGTACAGGTATTATTAATTATTTCAAAGTTCATATAAACGCTTTGATTATCTTATGAGTACTTGTATCGGACGCATTGCATTGCTTTTTACTGCTTCTCTCACCTTATTTGGCTGCAAAAAAAAGGTCAATGAGTTTTATGACCCTCCTGTCAATCCTGACCCACCTGTTTACCAACAATTACAAACGAAAGGAAAGTTCACACAATTCCTTTCCTTAATTGACAAGGCCGGATATAAGCAGACCTTAAATACTGCCGGGTACTGGACCATCTTTGCTCCCACTGATTCAGCTTTTCAAACAGACGCTGAGTTTACCGCTTTTTTGCAAAGCAAAGGGATCAGCAGTGTAAGCGCAATTGATTCCGTGACAGCACAAAGCATTATACAATATTTACTGGTATTTAATGCATTTAATAAAGACAGGCTTGATGATTATCAATCAAATCTCGGCTGGATAAATAACTCTGCTTTTAAAAGACGCACAGCTTATTATACGGGCTTTTATAATGATACGACGGCAGCGGGCCAGGCCGTTGTGTCCATTGCTTCTAACAGAAACAATCAATCCATCGCGACGGCAGGAACTCCGTATTATGTATCGTCAGACAATAATAATAAATACATTCCTTTTTTTACCAGTGATTTCCTGGCCAATAATGGGTTGTCATCTTCCGATTATACCCAGTTTTATCCTGCTACCCCTTTTTCGGGCTTCAACGTTGCAAATGCTAAAGTAACAGAGCAGAATATTGCAGCGGAAAATGGAGTAATACATGTCATTGACCATGTTGTCACCCCGCTTGCCAGCCTGGATCAATTCTTAAGATCAAAACCGCAGTATAGCGAATTCCGGAGCCTTTTTGAAAAGTACATGGTACTGTTTATTCAAAATGCAGATGCCACTCACCGCTACCAGGTACTTACCGGCCAAAACAAAGATGTGTTGGTAAAAGTATACTCAAGCCTGTTGTCTTATTCACCCAACAATGAGAATTTTTTGAAATTGCAGGATAACGACGGACAAAAGGACGGATGGTCCATGATTGTTCCCCAGAATGATTCATTGTTGAAATATCTAAATACGGTATTGCTGGAGAACTATCCATCGATAAATTCTCTGCCGTTAAATATTATTGCTGATTTCCTGAATTCCCACATGTGGCAAACCAGTCTATGGCCCAGCAAGTTCACTAATACGATGAACTCGCTGGTTGAGCCTGCTCATATAGATTTTCAATCAAATGTTATTGAAAAGAAGATTTTGAGTAATGGTATTTTTTATGGGAGCAATAAGGTAAACGAACCTAATGTCTTCGCCTCGGTTTATGGTAAAGCATACCTTAATCCAAAATTCAGCCTGATGACCCGCTTGCTGGACAATGATCTGAAATCAGTAATTACTAATCCTAATGCGAAGTACACTGTATTTATGATGCCTGACGCCGTATTAAGAGCGCAGGGCTATGATTACAATTCGACCATCAATCTTTTTACGTTTAATGGAATAGGACATGATTCAAACCGGTTAAATCTTTTAAGAGTACTCAACAGCAGTGTGGTTGAAACGCCGAATGGTGAATTAGATGCGTTGGGAACGCCAGGTTTCTCAGGCACCGGGGCGGTCGCTAGTTTTGGAGGGGAGGTTATTAAATATAATGGTAACCAGATTATTTCCGCAGGAACAGCCGACAGGAACCTTACAGTAACGATCGATAGCGTTAAAACTGCGAAAAACGGTCGTGTAATTTATCTGAATGGCCTTTTATATTTCACTAATCTGCAAATAGGGAATCACATCCAGGCCCTGGGCACGCCTGCCAGTTCGGAATACAACTTGTTTTGGAATTACCTGAGAAGATCAGCAGTATATGATTCAGTTCTATTCACGATATTAGGCACCTCAGCAGGCTCTTTTTATACGGTATTTGCGCCAAATAACAATGCTATCAGGCAGGCTATAACTGATGGATTGCTGCCGGGCACTCCCGCTACTCCGAATTTTAACCCTTCGCTTGGATCGGATAAATTATTGGTGGCAAATTTCATATTGTATCATGTCGTCGATAAAACGACGATCATTGCCGATAGAAAAGCAGTAGGCTTTTTCCCTACCTTATTACGGTCCGCCGCGGGTGATCCGTATACAATAAACATTCAGTATCCCGGGAATGTATTTGAAGTCAGTGACCAAAATAATATCCGAAAGGCGCATTTGTTAAACGGGGTCACCAACCAGACATCAAGCAACCAACTTTCCAACCGTGCCGTAATTCACCTGTTAGATAACTATCTGAAACGACCATAAACCAAGCTTTTGATATTGATTATGAAAAGATTTTTGCTTCAGTTTCTTCTTTCTCTTTGCCTCGCAGCCATATGCTGTATCACCAGCCGGGCACAGGGTCAGGCTACCGTACAGGGAAAGATTACCGATAAAGACAGAAAGCCTATACATGGAGTAACCGTGGCCGAAGTAGATGAAGAAGGCCGTACGATAAAAGCAGACAGAACGGATGTTGATGGTAACTTTTCTCTTAAAATTGTTAACAAGAAACATAAGCTGAACATATCTCACATCAGTTTTAAAACTGTCGAAGTTGCTATTGGTGATAAAACAGTTATTAATCAATCGCTGGAATCAGCGACAAAAGATCTTGGCGATGTGGTTGTAATATCCCAGCGGAGGGCCGATAATGGAATGGTCCCTATCAATGAAAGAAATTTAACTACTGCCCAGGTCCGCATCAATGCCAAAGACCTGGAAGAAATGCAATCCGCTTCAATCGACCAGGCGTTGCAGGGACGTTTGACCGGCGTTGATATAACGGCCTCATCGGGCGATCCCGGAGCCGGCATGCAAATAAGGATCCGCGGTACTTCTTCTATTAATGGAGCTACTAACCCCCTGATAGTTGTTGATGGACTTCCGTATGAAACATCTATTCCATCAGATTTTAATTTTGGAACGTCAGATGAAGTGGGGTATGCACAACTCCTGAATATCGCACCATCTGACATCAGGGATATTTCAATCTTGAAAGATGCTGCAGCAACTGCTGTGTGGGGCTCCAGGGCTGCCAACGGCGTTGTCGTCATCAATACGAAGCGTGGAGGGGTCAGCCGTCCCGTTCTTGCTTATACGTTTAAAGGATCAATAACAAAACAACCCGAAGCGATTCCTATGTTAAAGGGTGACCAGTATTCCACATTGATTCCGGAGGAATACATGAATTCGGTCGGCACACCGCTACCTCAATCGGTCAAGGAATTTCAATATGATCCCAATGATCCATACTGGTATTATAATTACAGTAACAATACAAAATGGATTGATGCCATTACGCAGACAGGGTACGCACAGGATCACAATATTTCTATGACCGGCGGGGGTGAAAAAGCAAGATACTTTGCCTCCCTTGGCTATTTTAATCAAAAAGGTACCACGATCGGAACCGGTTTAGATCGTATCAATACCAGGATCAACCTTGACTATATCGTTTCTGAAAAAATCAAATTCAGATCTGATTTTTCTTATTCCTATACAAATAACGACAGGAACTTTGCCATAAA
>JANWHX010000041.1 GCA_025450235.1 Chitinophagaceae bacterium
CAAACGCCACAGTTTTATCTTGATTATGCAGATCTTACCTGGAGTAGCTGGTACAGGTATTTTATAAATGGCTGGTTTGCGGAACATGTGCAGTTAGCTGTTGGCTTTATTGCTACTTGCCAGGGGTTAATAGCAATTTCTATGCTGCTGAAAGGATGGATTTATAAGATTGGTGGAATCGGGGCCATACTATTCCTGGTTTCAATACTTCCTTTCGGAGTCGGGTCAGGTTTTCCTTGTACAGCTATAATGGCGATTGCGATTTATATTTTGCTGAAAAAGCATGACCACAGTTTTATTTGGGAAACCCATAAACGGATCGGGCATGAAGCGATTTAGAGAAATATTGAAGTTTGTCACATAGATATTTCCCTCTCTTGTTATTATTTATATTCTATTTCTTAGAAGTCTTTTTATGTGTTGGGGTTCCACCATCTTATGAGTTTGCCTGCGAAGTTATCATGCAGTAATTGAGCTAAAAGTCAAGCTCGTTATCAGTGACTACAATCAAAGCATACGATGACCCCCATCATGTTTCTGCATAGTGGAATGAGGATAAATTTGATCAAGTAAAAGCTAATTATGAAATCTGAACTTTCCCCTGAAATTCGTGAAGTGGTTGAAGCGATACATTACCGGCCGTCGGTATCCATTATAATGCCATTTGAACCTAAAATGAATGCAAGGACAGCGTTGGCCTGGCATTTGAAACTGGCAGTAGATACCGTAAACAGGGAAATAAGGAAAAATTACCAGGATGATCTTGCAGAATTAGTGATAAGGAAACTTAAAGGAATCACCCAAAACCTAAACTTTAGTACGTTCAAAAGGAGTGTAGCTATTTATGTATCGCCGGTATTCGAAAAGGTTTTATACCTGGACATCCCTGTAGAAGAGAAAATTATAATTGATGAGTCATTTGAAATAAGGGACCTGGTGTTTGCTAAGAAGGAAATACACGAATACCTTGTATTGATCTTAAGCGGTAAAGAGAGCAAGGTCTATATCGGCAATTCGACCAGTTTTATTAAGATCAAATCGAATGTGCCCGACCACGTAGCTGCTTATGAAAATGATATAGCTGAAGCAACTGCCAATTTCTCTGACCCATCACACAAAAAAGAAGTTTTACTAAAGAAGTTCCTGCAACAGACAGATCACGGACTGTCCTATTTACTGCAGTCTTTCCAGCTGCCGGTTTTTGTACTGGGCACTCATAAAGTACTTGGATATTTCAAAGCCCTGACCCGGAACGAAAAAAGCATATCAGGATATATTCCGGGCAACTATGAGGAAGCTTCCCAGACAGAATTGAGGGATGTGATGAACCCTTATGTAAATGATTGGAAAAAAGTAAAGATGGGAGATCTCCATCACCAGATGGAAAAGGCTGCTAATGCGGGCAAGCTGGCTGCCGGTGTAAAAGATGTATGGAAGCTGGCGACTCAGAACCGGGGACGCCTCCTGATTGTAGAAAAAAATTTTACAGCTGCAGGCGAACATGGAAATACTGAAAGCGCCATCAGGCTTCCCGAAGAACCGAATAATAAATATTCCTATATTAAAGATACCGTGGATGACATAATAGAAAAAATATTGGAACATGGAGGGGATGTGGAATTCGTTGATGATGGAATGTTAAGAGACTATGGTCATATTGTCCTGATACAGCACTATTAATAACTTCTAAACCTATTATAATGAAGCCAATTATCGCCCCAACCGATTTCTCTCCCGTTTCGCTTAATGCGGTGAATTATGCTGCCGATCTTGCCTGTGCAATTAACGGAAGTCTATTTTTGATTCATGTATTCCATTTGCCAATGGTCTATAGCGAAGTACCTGTTGCTATCGGCAACGTCGATGATATGGTAAAAGAAGCCGAGAAAAAAATAAAGGAGCTTACGGAAAAAGTTGCCAGGGCGACAGGAGGAAGAATAAAAATTAATTCTGAAGTAAAAGTAGGCTCGGTTGTGCCCGAACTAGAAACCCTGTGTGAAACTATTGACCCTTGTTACATTGTCATGGGCACACAAGGAGCGGGAAAATTTGAAAGATTGCTTTGGGGAAGCAATACTGTATCTGCAATGAAAAATATTTCCTGGCCGCTGATCATAGTTCCGCCGGATGCCAAATTTACAAGCATTAAGAAAATTGGCTTTGCATGTGATTTGAAAAACGTGGCTGAGACGGCGCCGATAGAAGAAATAGAGGACCTTGTCAAAAGATTCGGGGCAGAGTTACATATAGTACATGTGAATGCGGAACACGGACAGGCCTATGGCCCGGAAATAATAGACGAATCAACTTTACTGCAGGAAATGCTGGATGAATTACGTCCTGTATATCATTTTCTCAATGATGTCAACATTGAAGTTGGTCTCAGTGAATATGCCGAAAAGAATAAACTTGACCTGCTGATCGTAGTTCCTAAAAGACATAACCTGATTGACAAACTATTGCACAAGAGTCATTCAAAGCAATTAGTTTTACATACACATGTGCCGGTAATTTCAATGCATGAATGAGTGACCGCCAAATAACCTGCGCAGGCGGAGAAAGTTGGATGTAAAAACTGTTAGCTAATGCCAATGGGATCAAAAATCTATGTATCATGATCGGAATCCTTACCGAAGACCAGGTTGAAGAGGTTCTCCAATCAAATGTGCTGGGACGCATTGGCTGCCGGGACAACGATAAAATATATGTAGTACCGGTAAATTATGTGTACGATGGCAAATATATTATTGCACACTCAGTCGAAGGAATGAAGATCCGTATGATGCGTAAGAATCGTTCTGTTTGTTTTGAAGTGGACGAGATGAAGTCGTTTACCAATTGGAAAAGTGTGATTGCCTGGGGTGAGTACCAGGAACTGACTGAAGAACGGGATCGTTATTACGCGATGAAATTGTTTGTTGACAGGATGATTCGGATGAAGATCAGTGAAACAGCAAAACCGCCGGAAATGTCAGAGAAAAGACTACATCCCCGATCACCCGGCAACATCAGGCCGGTAGTTTACCGAATTGTTATTTCTGAGAGAACCGGTCGGTTTGAAAATGATGCATCATGATATAAAGTAATAGAGCTTCCTAATTATAGTTTTCAACCTCGCCGGAAATTTCCTTTTATAATACAACATATCCATTTTTATATGAATAGAGTTTGCACTTTGCACTGAATTAACTAAACTTGAGGTATGCCAGGCAAAGTAACCGAAGTAAATAAGCCGACTGGATTATCACAACAGCAAATTCCATTTCTTCAAAAGCAATATGGCATGAATATTTTTGCCTTTGAAGCAGAAAATCGGTTTTTAAAAATAGTATGGGGTATTTTCCGGGAGCCTATGTTCATATTGCTTGTTATTGCCTGTTCTTTATATTTTATTCTTGGTAATATAAGCGAAGGAATAATGATGGCGGTGGCAATGGCCATCGTGGCTGCTATTTCACTCTACCAGGAAGTAAAAAGCTCTAGGGCATTGGCGGCACTGAAACAATTTGCTGAACCGCGGATAACAGTCATACGTGACAGCAAGGAACAGTTGATCCGAATTGAGGAACTGGTGCCGGGTGATATTATGTTGTTAGAAGAGGGGATGAAGATTCCCGCTGATGCCATGGTTTTGCAGGCAAATGACCTGAGCGTGAGTGAATCCATTGTCACAGGTGAATCAATGCCGGTAGAAAAAAATGAAATCGATAAGCAAAACCAGTTATACCAGGGATCTACCATAGAAACCGGGAAATGCATTGCAAAGGTTACAGCAACAGGAAATAATACCGTTCTCGGTAAGATAGGTAAAGCGGTGGCGGGTTACAGCCCCCCTAAAACAGTACTCCAGCAACAAATAAATAAGTTCGTAAGAAAATTGGCCTTATTTGGATTGATGGGTTTCTTCATCATTCTTCTCGTCAATTATCTGCATTATCGCGAATTTGCAACCAGCTTGTTATTTGCACTTACACTGGCTATGTCTGCCGTGCCGGAGGAAATACCCGTTGCATTCTCTTCTTTTATGGCACTGGGTGCTTATAAAATGGGTAAACTTGGCATCATTTCACGACAACCACAGATAATTGAGAATTTAGGAGCGGTAACGGTCCTATGCCTTGACAAGACCGGCACTATCACTGAAAACCGGATGCAGGTAAAAACTATTTTCGATTACAAACATGACTCGATTATTGATATGGCCGACGGTCCTCAAGGTCAAAAAAACGATATTTTATTGTATGCCGTACTTGCAAGCGAATCAAATCCGTTTGATTCCATGGAAAAAGCTATCTGGGAGGCTTACCATCTGCATGATGGAGTTGTGGTAAAGGACAAATTCAAAATGATTTATGAATACCCTTTAGAGGGCCAGCCACCTATGATGACGCACGTTTATCAGTATGATGGCAGCAGAATCATTGCCGCTAAAGGGGCCGCCGAAAGAATCTTGAGGGTTTGCAAGCTGGATGACACATCTTTGAATAAGACTTCACGGTATGTTCAACAACTTGCTTCCAAGGGTTATCGGGTTATCGGTGTAGCCAGCGCGATACACCCAGATGCCGAATTACCGGCCCACCAGGATGATTTCAACTGGACGTTCATGGGTTTACTTGCCTTATATGATCCTCCCAAGAAAAACATGAACGAAGTAATTAAAAGAATCACCGATGCCAAAATAGAGGTCAAACTGCTAACCGGCGATTACCCCGAAACAGCGATTAATATAGCGAGCCAGGTCGGTATCTTAAATCATGCTAGGCATATTACTGGTGAACAGGTAATGAATATGAAAGATGAAGAGTTACAGGCATTGGCAAAAACCACTTCTGTTTTTGCACGTATGTTCCCTGATGCCAAACTGAAGGTGATCAACGCACTAAAAGCAAACGGAGAAATCGTGGCGATGACGGGGGATGGTGTCAATGATGCCCCGGCGCTTAAGGCGGCTAATATAGGAATCGCCATGGGTCAAAAAGGGACCGAAACTGCAAGACAGGCATCTGATCTTATTCTAACCGATGATAACCTGGAAAAAATGGTTACTGCTATCAGTGAGGGAAGAAAAATTTTTAGCAATCTTATCAAAGCAGTCCGTTATATTATTTCCATCCATATTCCTATCATACTTACCGCATCTCTGCCCGTGGCATTGGGATGGAGCTATCCTAATATTTTCACACCCATCCATGTTATTTTCCTCGAATTGATAATGGGTCCCACCTGCTCTATTTTTTTTGAAAACGAGCCGCTGGAGAA
This sequence comes from Chitinophagaceae bacterium, assembly GCA_025450235.1. GTDB lineage: Bacteria > Bacteroidota > Bacteroidia > Chitinophagales > Chitinophagaceae > VBAT01. The sequence continues at coordinate 5,263 of JANWHX010000041.1, forward strand.
AGACAATATGCTGTCGGGACCACGAAGCCGGACGGCGGGTCTGTTTACTAAAGATGAATTACTCATTGGCATTGTCCAGGGACTTGCTATTACTGCAGGAGTTTTGATACTCTACTATGTTTTTATGACGAATGATCACAGTATTGAGGAAACAAGAACAATTGTATTCACCGCGCTTATAATAAGTAATGTTTTTCTCACCTTCGCCTCACGGTCTTTTACCAAAACAATATATCATACCAGCCGTTATAAAAACTCCCTCGCTCCGGCTCTTATTGTTATTTCAGTTATTTTTCTGTTGGCGCTGCATCTTATGCCGGCTGTGCGAGGTTTTTTCCAACTCGGTACTGTTACCATCGGTGAATTTTGCCTGGCTCTCGGCGTAGCCTTTGCCAGCGTAATGTGGTTTGAAGTATATAAAATGGATCTGTGGAAGATAAAACAGAGGTGAGTTCCCCTGCAATCTATTATCAACTGGAGGTGGAAATAATCATATAAACACCTGACTGCCGTCATTTTGCTTTCATCGGAGCCATAATAATTTTGTTTAAAATTACCTATATGCCAGAGACCGAAACCTTTGAAACATTTTTCAAAGAAAATAAGAGATTGGTCAGGGAATACCTCGATACGCGAATGGAAGTCTACAAACTAAAGCTTATCCGAATTATATCTAAATCGGCAGGATATTTCATCTGGATAATCATTTCACTGTTTCTCCTATCACTTTTTTTGATCTTCCTCGGACTGGTGTTCGCCATTTGGTTAAGTGAAGTTACAGGTAGCTATGTTCTCGGCTTTGGTATAGTTGCCTTGGTGATCCTGGTGAAGATCTTTTTCCTGGCAGTTTTCCGGAAGGCATTATTTGTCAATCCGATCATACAGGGTGTCATAAGCAAGATTAATGATGGAGATGAAGAGCCGAATGCCAAAAAATGAAAGACAAATATTTAAATTTTCGGAAATGAAAAAAGCAAAGAACATACATAGTCTTGATTCACTGGAACGGGAAATATACCGGCTGAAGCTGGAGGTTAAGAGCATCGAAGATAGAATGGATTATAATTTTGAACATTTGAAAGAAAATTTCTCCTCGATGACAATGAACTCTTTTAGTACCAAAAGGAAGAATAAAGAAGATGGAAAGGACAGTTTATTCGGATCATTTCTAAAGAATGAAAAGCTGAATTCGTTTGCCGATAAAATTACACATCATATTGCGAGCCGGGCTGCAGACGGTATAGATAAGCTGATAGACAAGATGTTTCACAAAAAGAAACACCAATCTAGCGAATAAACCCGGGCAGGGCATCGAACTGATCTGCTTCATCGGGTGACGAAACTCTTTTTATCAGGGGAAACTTGCAATCCATGAACTTAACACCTGCATGATAAACATCACTGCTTCCACTAATTAGTATCATTACTTGTCAATGGTCATAATCCATAGCTTTAGTAACCAAAATAGTGTGTTATGGCGATCACTAGTCAAATAGCTGGGAATCGGTCTATTTATCCTGGGGAATACAAACCATTAAGGTTTGACATCCGTGAGATTCGGGATGAGTTAAATATGTCCCGCGAAGGAGCAAGCCAGCCTGTCTGCAATGTAATTGAATGTGCCGATCACTACAAAATCGAGATCATGGCTCCCGGTCATTCGAGAGTTGATTTTATTGCAATGACAGATAAAGGACATTTGAATGTTTTCGCGATTCGACGAAAATCACAAACTGAAGAGCAGCCTGTCTATCACTCTCACGAATTCAATTACGATTGCTTTGAGCATAGTATTTTGCTTCCCAAAAATATTGATACTGATTTCGTAAGAGCGGAGTACAAAGCTGGTATATTATGCGTCTGCTTCCCAAAAACGGACAAATTGGTCTCACATCATTTTCAGCAGATTATCGTTTACTAAACCAGGATACCAGATGTTTTGATTTATGATACCAATCAACATGGCCTTTACCTTCACCCATCCTTATACATTTGATTCCCGGTTCGAAAAGAGAGTAGCATACTTCTGTATGGAATATGCGATTCACCAGTCTTTTAAGATTTACGCAGGGGGACTGGGTTACCTCGGAGGCTCTCATATGAGAAGCGCATTCGACTTGAAGCAAAATATGGTTGGCATTGGTATTTTGTGGAAATACGGCTATTACGACCAGGTGCGGAAAACCGATCAAACGATGGGAGTATTGTTCGCAGAGAAGATCTATGGCTTCCTGGAAAAAACGGAAATAAAATTCAAGATAACGGTATCTGGTCATGAAGTCTGGGTCACGGCTTATTATCTCCCTCCCGGAATCTTTAATACAGCGCCCTTATTCTTTCTCAGTACTGATATCCCGGAGAACGATTATCTCGCCCAAACGATCTGTCACCACTTATATGATGCTAATCCAGAATCAAAAATGGCCGCGGCAATCTTACTCGGTGAGGGAGGCGCAAAGTTACTCGAGCAATTGAGCTGGGAACCTGCGGTTTATCATTTAAATGAATCACATGCCCTACCACTGGCCTTTTACTTATATAATAAAAACAAAAGCCTGCCGGAACTAAAAAATAAACTCGTTTTTACTAATCATACTCCGGAAGACGGGGGTAATCTAAAGACAGATATATTGTTTTTAGAAAAAATGGGATTTTTCAGCCAGGTGCCCTTGACCGAAGTAAAAGCCATAACAGCAAACCTGGATGGAAAGCTTGACCATACTTTATCGGCCTTGAGGTTGTCGGGAAAGGCAAATGGGGTATCGGAGCTCCATCTGCAAACATTGTGTAAAATGTGGAGCAACTATCCCGATATCTGTCCGCTTACATTCATTACCAATGCCCAGAATTTCAAATACTGGGCGAATCAGGAAATGTACAAGGCATTGGAGACTGGCGACAATGAATTACTTAAAAAAAGAAAACTTGAATGTAAAAAACAATTGTTCGAGGAAGTCGCCGATCAAAACGGGGAAATATTTAATGAAAATATCCTGACGATTGTTTTTGCAAAGCGCTTTGCTGAATATAAACGGCCCGAGCTGCTACTGCACGATATGGAACGCTTCCATAAGCTTGTTTCCAACAAGGAAAGACCATTGCAAATTATTTGGGCCGGTAAGCCTTACCCGATGGATTATACTTCGATCGGTGTGTTTGACAAAATAGTTAATGTCTGCAAATCCTATGGGAATTGCTCCATTCTGGTTGGTTATGAAATGAAACTATCCAAAATGCTCAAAGCCGGTGCAGATGTATGGTTAAACCTGCCAAGGTTGAGACATGAAGCCTCCGGTACCAGTGGCATGACAGCCGCAATGAATGGGGCGGTGAATCTTGGCATGCCCGATGGATGGTTCCCGGAATTTTCAAAAGATAAAATCAACTCCTTTGTTATTGCTCCTTGTGATATTTCGCTTCCCGATTACAAACAGGATGAGGCGGATGCCAATGGTCTCTACGATCTCCTGGAAAATGAAGTGATACCCATGTATTACGATTATCCGCAGCGATGGCTGGAGATCATGAAAAACGGGATGAGGGATATTGTTCCGCAATTTGACAGTGATCGAATGGCGACGGAATATTATCAAAAAATGTATCTATAAAAATACGGATGGATGTTCATCCCGCCGGTAGTTGGAATTTAATTCCTTCCTTTTGATTTTCAGGCAACTTGCCCATAACAATCGCGCCTATCGTCATTTATACAGAATTGAAGATCTCAAATCATCAATACTTCATTGAAAAATGAATTAATCAGTATTACGGTTGGTCCATATTCGCTGATCTGAAACCATACACTATTATAGTTTCAAGAATTTCCCGGCAGCAGTGCCTCTATTCACTTTCGTAGTCACTCTTAGAATATATATCCCCGGAACAAGGTTTTGTACATCGAGATCAATAGTGTTTACTCCCTTTTCCACTACTGCGGTTTTTTCTTTCACTACTTGTCCTATATTATTTACTGCAGTGATCTTTATTTCATCACGGTACGGTGCTTGAATTTCTACCAACAGCCTGTTTGTTACAGGATTTGGAAACAGTCCTGCCAATACGAATGTTGCCGGATTGGTATTTCTTATTAATATAACATTACTCAACTGGTTCTTTCCGTCAAAATCATATTGTTTCAGCCGGTAATACTGCTTGTCGCCGGTGATGTTGTTGTCAGCGAGTTCATAGTTCAGTTGAACGGCGCTATTGCCGCCATTAGCTTTTGAATTTACAAACGCAACAGGATCGAAATGTGCAGCATCTGCTGATCGTTCTACCTGGAATCCTCTTACATTTTGCTCACTGGCTGTGCTCCATCTCAACAGGTTGGTATTTCCTGTTCGTTGGCCGGAGAAACTTAATAATTCAACAGGCAAAGCGAAAGGAACGGCTTGCAGTTGTATATCATCAATATGAAAATCATAGTCATTTGGATCATCAATCAATCCACCGGTGGCACGCAATCCTACTAATATTTTTTTCCCGGAATAAGACGGATTGTAGATAGTAAATTCAGTTATTCCCGGTGTTAACGCATCAGCAGCCGTAAAATCTTTTACAGAGGTCCAGTTTGCGCCACAATCTGAAGAGATCATTACACTGACCTTATCATCAGAGCCCATTACCGCACTATTGGTAAGGCTGCCGTGTTCGGTAAGTGCTACTTTTAATTTTAATTCAATCGCAGCATCAGCTGTAACCGATGGAGAAATTATCCATTCATTTGTCGTGTTGCCTGACAAATGAACCTTAGCAGATACATTACCTACCGTACCAAGATCAGAACAACTTGTCCATAATGATGCACTACCAGACGGATTGGTTGATCCGGTTCCTTCAATCCAGCCCGGAAATGCTGTTGCAAGGTTGTTGCCGTCAAAACCAGCAAAATTATTTTGTAAGGGAAGGCTCATCGTTGACCATACATTACGTGAGACTTCCGGCAATGCATTGTTGCTGGTATCCGGGTCGCTTGCAAGGTGTATTGATGCATTAAATTTATAAACACCAGGCAAAGACATATTCAAAGAACCGGGCATATCAACGTTTATGACCTGGTCGGAGGGCAGCTCAATTCCCTCTAATGTGCGGGTAAAAGTTGCAGTAATTGGTCCTGTAACCTGAACCTTAATATCCAAATAAATCGGATAAAGCACTATGGAAGTAGTATTAAAATTTTCGATAGCCACCGAAACTGTTTCTGAATTAGAATGGCAACCTGTTCCCGGAGAAGTCAGCGATACAAGTCCAACATCTGCAAAAGGGCTTTTGAGAACAATATTATCAATGTGAACATCATAATCTTCCGGGTCATCGATTACACCATCACTTGCTTTTAATGCAATGATCAATTTTGAGTTCCTGTATGTGTATAGGCTGATCGTTTCTGTCGTTAGTGTAGAAGAAAGAAGATCAGCAGCGGTAAATAGCCTGATAGGGTGCCAACTACCGCCACAATCCCAGGAGAACATTACACTTATTGTGTCATCACTGCCCATAACTGCAGGTGTTGAAATGTCATCTTTTGCAGTAATAGCAATATCAAATTTGAATTCTCCAGAATCAGTTGCCCAAAATTGCGGGGCTACGATCCATTCATTATGACCGGAAGATTGAAGATTAACCCTTGCCGAGGTATTACCCGGACTGCCGAAGTCAACCTGGCTTTTCCATAAAGAAGTAGAATCCATGGGGAGAGTCGGGCCGTTTGCTTCATACCATGCAGGGAATAAAGCCGCAAGATTATTTCCGTCATACCCTGTGAAATGGATGCTATCGGGCAAATCAGCGTAACTCCTGACCACTCTTGTGACCTGGGGCATTGCATTATTGCTGATGGCAGTATCACCGGCAAGTGTTGTATAAGAATCGAACAGGTAGACACCCGGCGTTGACATAAAAACAGAGCCAAAAACATAATAACTCGATGCCCCTGAGGCAAGAAAGCCATAATTGATTGTCCTGGTGTAGGTCTGAGTCACAGCACCTGTTAAAAGCACAGTAATAGTAAGTGGTCTTGTTGTAAAATCGACACTATTTAATCCATAATTGTAAACATTTACTGCGATATCTTGGGGCCAGGGTGGGACATAACAAGACTGAACCGGAGCGAAAAGCCCAGTGGCGCCCACGTCAATTAGAGCCAGGGTGCGGCCTTCAAACTCTCCGATCTGACTCATTTGCGACGTCGGCACATTGAAATCAGCTTCACTTTTTCCGACTCCCTGGACGTTCAGATCAGCTATTGCCGCAGTAATATCACGGTAATTACCACGAATTGATTTATCGCCTGCTAGTAGTGACTTGGCTGATAAACCCAGCAACGCTGTTATGATTATTAAGTATAGAACTCTCATAGAAAGTCATTTTAACAAAGCTACTTGCACGGTAAGAGCACTAACCTGATCATCCTCATTGTAATCGCTGATAACCGTCACATTGCGGGTATTAATCAGAATTCATTGATTAGATAAGTTGATTTACCAGGTAACAAGGAAATTTCCAGCCATCAAAAAGATAGAATTCCTTTTATCAAGGAACTTTTATGCATCAGTCAGCATTATCCCATTTTCTAACTATTTATGAATCCCGGATGAATGAGAATAATCAAAGCTTTTAATGATAGCTGTCAGTCTTTTCCGAAATAGTTAAACATAGCTTGCCTGTTTAATTGGCTTAGGATGAACTCATTTCTAATCGGAGTTGGAAATAATGGATGCTCTGAATCATAGTTTCTATTCCAATGACTATTTCGGAAAAAAATGACTTTAAGAAACCAGGAACAACAATTTTTCTAGAATATGAATACAAAAGGAAAGGACTTAGAAGAATCTGTATGGTACGGTGTATCCTGTGGTACAGCCGCCACCATGAATGCCGGGACAGAGTTGTGCAAGCTAAAAGATGTTGAAACGCTGTATGAAGTTATCACAACCGAAAAAATCAATTTCTGAATTAATATCGTCATGAAGAATAGCGACCTGGCACATATCATCCATTATTACTTTAAGAGACTGATCAATTATTCAGAGCAAATGAAGAAAGGCTTTAGCAGAGAGGCTATTCATCTCTTTCGTGTAGATGTAAAAAAACTCAGGGCTTTCTTGCGAATGATAAGGAGCAAAGCAGAAGAACCGCAGCAATTGAAATTTCCACACAGGTTCAAAAAGATGTATTCGATGACAGGAAAGATCCGTGACAGGCAATTATGCCTGAAGCGAATTCAAGAGAATAAGACAATTGGAAACAGCAGGCTCGGGAACAAGGTTTACTCGTTGAAAAAAGAAATAAAGGAGCTGTCAGGAAAAAAAAGTGAGTTTCTTAGTAAAAAAGAATTTGAAGAAATTGAGCAGGGCATAATAAAATTATTACCCATGACGTGGGAAGATGCGGTAATAGAATCATTTTTTCAGCAAAAGCTGAAAATTATTAACGGTGTCTTTGTAAAAGGAGATTATAAAGATACAGAATTGCATAATGTAAGAAAGAGCATCAAAGATATAATTTACATTATGCGGATATACAGGGATGATCTTAAAGCTCCGCTCTCCCTTCGGTTCTGGAATGAAGCCGAATTAAAAAAAGCTGAGAGTTTTTCACATAAACTAGGTTTGTTTAATGACGCCTGCAATGCGCTTTCATTCTTAGTTTCGGCTCAGATAAAAAAAACGGAAACACCCGAGCGGGAGCATCTGCAGGGCATGCGCCGCCAATGGCTTGCGGAAAAAAGAAAGTTGAAAAAGGAAGTATTGGATATTTATGATAGCAATTATAAAGGCGGCCTTTTCGGCTATTTTCACGCATGGTCAGATAGGAGAGGAAGGACCAGGAAGGCAATCGTATCGGAAAATGAATTTCTAACAAATTGAATAATTCAGAAAGGATAATAAAAGCCGGGTATCAGGGAAAAAATCGATTTTGACGTTGTTTTCTTCTTCAACTCGTAGATAAAAAAGTGAAAATATTCGCATATGTCACCGGCGATGAACAAAAGCGCTGAAGGAAAAAGGCCTTATTTAACATTGTCTGCCGGACTCGGTTCAGGCATTTTGTGCTCTTATCGAAATTTCACATGCAGCGAAATGATATCAGAATTCATACCTGTTGTTCTTTGATAATGGCCATAACGTATTTCCAAAGAATTCAGGCGCTGAATTTTGAATATCCCCTCTGGTGGTGCAATGCGAAAACCGGCGCCAAAGAAATTGCTATTAAAGTTTGAAAGATCATAGTTGCTCGTATAATAAGTATCTGCTGCAGTATGTACACGATACGGCGCGAATGATTTCGCAGCGGTTTGCTGGTAAAAACGATAGAAGGGTGTAATGGAGAAAAAGGGAGTAAGCTTCACCACTGTTTCCACCTGCACGGTATTGGAATTGATGTTCCAGTCATCATGATAAAAACGGTACCATGCCCGCAGTATGAATTTGTCACCGAGATAATAATTGGCGCGAAGACCCAAGGGAATCTTTAAACGGGTTGATGGAAGATTTTCAACGTGCACCGAGTTGTCAGCAAAATATACCCGATGAAATGGAAGACCAAGATAACCTTCCTGGTATACGATCTCTCCATCAAACATTATTTGGAAGTTTTGATTAATGATCTGCGACCAGGATAGACTTCCGCTGAATGTGTTACGGCTTGTTGTGGCGTAGTCGTCATCATCATTATTGCCTCCACTGGGTCTCAATTCTATGGGATAGATCAGGCTCACCTGATCAAAGTAAGCCTGCAGTTTTGCGCTAATTTCTCCGTTTCTGTTTTTCGTTTTCTTTGCAAAATTGATATTACCACCAAAAGATTTGTAGTCGAATTCAGAAGAAAAGGATACACCTGCCCCAATTATTGATCCTTTGGTTTCGTTCTCCATGGACCATCCTAAAGAAGGATAAATCCTTGTGTCTGCATGGGAAGCAGAAGATATAGTCGCCGGATCAATCTTATCGGATGAAGCAGACGTGTAATGGTCTATGCCAAGTTCCACATTAAAACTATGTTTGCGGTTGAACCTGTCATACTTATTTAACTTCAGATCAATAGTGTTGGAGAAATCAGTAAGCTTTTCCGAACCAATGCCCCCGGTCACCGCTGCATTGTTGCCATCCTGTCTATAATAACTTGAAACAAGATTTGCTTCTTCAAAAGTTAGTTTGCGTGGCTTATAAGTCGAATCTATTTTTGTACTATTCTGAGATAAAGCCGCCAGCAAAGTGAAATACATTCCAATTACAGAGAGAAATAGTTTCTTCATACCCGTTGGTAATGGTTTATTTAATTACATCCGCAGCCGCCACCTGTCTTACCGCCATTAGCACCAGATGCACCTTCCCGATAGGATTGAAAATTGAGCTCTGTCTTCTCTATTTTGCGTGTGGAGAGCGA
>JANWHX010000042.1 GCA_025450235.1 Chitinophagaceae bacterium
AGTAAACTGCTGGTTGTCCTTAATCGCAGTTTATCCAGTTCGTCATTAATGGAAAGATCTTTTTCAATATACACGTCACTGACCGGCATATAGGCTTCCGGCTGGTAATAATCATAATAGGAAACGAAATACTCCACGGCATTTTCCGGGAAGAATTGCTTGAACTCTCCGTACAGCTGTGCAACTAAAGTTTTATTATGTGTCAATACCAATGTAGGCCGCTGTACATTCTGGATCATGTTCGCGATGGTAAATGTCTTACCGCTGCCGGTAACGCCTAACAGCACCTGGTATTTTTCTCCGTTTACAACACCCTCCGTCAATTGACGGATAGCATCCGGTTGATCACCGGCGGGGAGGTAAGGAGTATGGAGTTTGAAGGACATAAAGGGTATGCAATTTACGAAATAGGCGCCGGGTTTGTTTGCCACGGATGCACGGAAAAATGACGAAAGAATAAAGATTCCACGAGTCCGTGGAATTATTGAATTTGTTTGCCACGGATGCACGGAAAGATTCGGAAAAGAATTAAGATTCCGTGCATCCGTGGCTTCAATTTGCAATCACATTTTCAATTTCCTGTTGGTGTAAAAAGAATAATCAGTCAGGATCGCCAGGTATTCCTCATTTAGCAGGGGCGAGGTTAATATAAAATCTGCTGTTGCCCTGTTACAGGCTACAGGAATATTCCAGATTGCCGCAACTCTTAACAGTGCTTTTATATCCGGATCATGGGGTTGTGCTTCCATTGGATCCAGGAAGAAAATCATCACGTCCAGCTTTCCCTCGGCTATTTGTGCGCCTACCTGTTGATCCCCGCCAAGCGGACCGCTAAGAAATTTTGTTACAGGTTGATCAAGGGCTTTTTCCAACATAATGCCCGTGGTCCCCGTGGCATATAACTTATGTTTCGATAATGTTGATCGATTATAAAAAGCCCATTCAATCAGTTCATTTTTCTTATTGTCATGTGCGACGAGGACAATGTCCTTGCGGCTGCTTAAAGTTCTTGTTTGCATATCATAAGTTTATTAAAGTAAAATGCCTTACCAAAAGGCAAGGCATTTATTAATAAAAATAGATTATTCCCTGATTATTTCAATTCAGCCGTAACATTAATCTTTGGTTCTTTAGCTACTTTACCTCCATCAATCGGAGCGCCGCTTATTCCAAAATCAGCAAGCTTGATCGAAAAATCTGCAGCAGCTAAAACCGAACCGCCTTTCACCGTAATAGTAGCCGGGGCGGAGAGCTTTTGGTCCACACCTTTTATCGTCAGCACCCCTTCTGTTTTCACTTCGTAGGATCCATCTTTTGTAAAGTCTACGGCAGAAAGATCGGTGATATTGCCCTTGTAAGTAAATGTGGGATGTTTGTCGGAATCCAGCCAATTCGTTCCGTTGAAATGATTTTGCATCGACGGGTTCGAAAATGCGAAATTCTTTACAGCAGCTTCAAAAGCCAGAGAACCTGTTGTTGTGTTGATCGCGGCAATAACTGTTTTATTCTCAGCTTTTGGCAGATTATCAATGGAAGTGCTTGCATCAAACTTCACAGTTGCGGAGGTAGTAATTTTCTTTTGAGCAAACAGGCTGAATGCTATCAAACTGAAGGATACGAGAAGAGCTGTTTTTTTCATTTGTTGTTTTTTAGTTTGGGTATTTATTATTTAATGTTGATCTTTTAAAACTTATGGCAGTAGCTTCCAGGATTTCACTGTATATGCCGCCACCAAATGATCCTTTGACAGAGATACTATCCCCTTCTTTGACGCTTTTTGCTTCAGAAAGATGCTGTTGTTGAAAAGCAAAAATGACATAGGATGCGGTAGCTGGCTCAACCATTTTTATATTAACTGTCGTATCTGCCGCCTCAATCGCCGATACCTTTCCATTCAGCTCAATGATCTTATCTGTATATTTTTTATTTGCCGCCGCTATATCTTGTTGAAACTCACGGATGAAATCAAGGGCATTCAAAGTATAATCAGCTTTTTTCGATTTTGTATCAGCAAATTTTTCGGTGGCATAGTACCAATACACACCGGCCAGGATAACTACAACTACCAGAATTCCAATCAGAATTCTTTTTAGCCAGGGTTTTTTCTTTTGAACGTGTTCAGGCATTTAGCAGTGGTTAATCGGTCCTCGTAAAAACAAAAACAAATATACAATGTTCAAACATTGATCAGGGATTTTTCATGTTAAATAAAGGATAACGAATAAAAAACCGTTCCAGTTTTAATTGGAACGGTTAAGATTACTAACCATTGTTTTATTTAGAGGCTAAACAGCCTGCATTTCCTTTATCTTTTCCCTGATCTTCGCTTCAATTTCTTTAGCCATTTCAGGATTGTCCACTAACAACTGTTTGACTGCATCACGGCCCTGGCCAAGCTTATCGCTATTATAGCTAAACCAACTGCCGCTTTTCTGAACAATCCCCAGCTCTACACCCATGTCAATGATCTCTCCGTTTTTAGAAATACCCTCTCCGAATATTACATCAAACTCTGCTGCCCTGAACGGGGGAGCAACCTTATTTTTGACGACTTTAACCTTTACACGGTTGCCTATGGCTTCATCTCCATCTTTTATCTGGGAACTACGCCGGATATCAAGGCGGACAGAAGCGTAAAACTTTAGTGCATTCCCACCAGTAGTCACTTCAGGGTTTCCAAACATCACCCCGATCTTTTCCCTTAATTGGTTAATGAATATGCAGATCGTATTTGTTTTAGAAATAGTGGCGGTGAGTTTACGCAAGGCCTGGCTCATTAACCTTGCATGAAGCCCCATTTTGCTATCACCCATTTCACCCTCCAGCTCGCTCTTTGGTACGAGTGCAGCTACGGAGTCTATTACCACAACATCTAATGCGCCGGAGAGTATCAGGCGGTCGGCAATTTCCAGGGCCTGCTCGCCATAGTCCGGCTGAGATATCAAAAGATTGTCAACATCTACACCGAGTTTTTGAGCGTATGAACTATCAAAAGCATGTTCGGCATCAATGAATGCACACATGCCGCCTTTTTTCTGTGCTTCCGCGATCACATGTGTTGCAAGAGTTGTCTTTCCTGAAGATTCAGGGCCATAGATCTCAACAACTCTGCCTCTTGGCAATCCACCAATACCAAGGGCAACATCCAGCCCGATGGAACCGGTGGACACAACATCCTGCGGACCTTGTACCTTTTCATTCATCATCATTACGCTGCCTTTGCCATAATCTTTTTCGATTTTATCCATCGTAAGCTTTAATGCCTTTAGCTTTTCGCTATTGTTATTTGACATATCAATGGTTTTTTCTGTTTTTGCCATAATTCCAAAATTAGGATTTACATAATGCCGACTGAATAATTTTATCAACCGGGCAAAACTAAATCATTTAGCAATATCCTGCTAATGTTTTTTGACATTTTTAATTTGTTTTTTCCTGTCAGACGAAGAGGATCACAACGGGCAATGATGCGAATCCAGCCATCAATCCACCATAAATCTCTTTTGGAGTATGATCAGAGGCAATAAACCTTGCAGAACAAACCAGGCCTGCGATTAAACTGCTAATGGAAAGATAAACACCCGGATGGCTAGTTTGCGTCAGTGAAACCTGGACCATAAAACTCAAGGCTACTCCCATCGCGATAGCGTGCATGCTGATCTTTATATAAATGTTTGCCATCATGCCTATGACAGAGGCTAAAAAGATCGCAGCAGCCATAACAACAAGTTCCCTTGGAGTATCCGGAAGGTTATTCCAGACATACATGATCCAGAAATACCAGAGATTACAGGCTATATAAGGAATGATGCGGTCTTTCTTTGTCTTCAGGTACACGGTACTAATAAATCCGAGGGCTTTCAACAAAAGAACCGTAATCACGGGGAACAAAATGTACGGAACAAACGACTGCAGAAGAACCAATGTTTTTCTCCCGCCTGAAAATCCGGCGAAAACATTAGGATGGATATATAGCAGGAATAATACAATATAAAGCGGAATGAAAACGGGATGAAATATATATGAAACAAGTTTTGCAACTAATAGTAGGGGCCGGGGGCGGTCATCTAATTCCTGCAACTGGTTGGTATTGTCTACTATAAGTCTTGAGCTCATCATAAGTTTTGTGCAAATTAAAGGATTATAAAAAAGCAGATTGATTTTGTATATTAGGGTAGTGCATTAGTTTGAATTTTGCCACGGATGCACGGAATAAAGCCTTACGTAGATTTTCCGTGCATCCGTGGCATCCCTTCAGGAATTAAGACGGTTACGTTCAAACTGAGACACTACTTATATTAGAGCAACATGAAACACCAATCTTTTTCCGGTACTATGGCTAACCGAAAAACAGCGCGCCGGTTTACGCGTCGGGCCAAGCTTCTCCTGGTGTTTTTTTTATTTTTTACCGCCCAGTCATTATTCGCCCAGTCAAAATATGTAAAGAAGTACCGCCCAATGGCTGATTCACTTTCCACGGTCTATGGCGTTCCGGTTTCTATCATATTAGCTGTTGCCATACTCGAATCCGGTTCAGGTACCAGCCGCAACTGTAAATTGCTCAATAACCACTTCGGTATTGTCGGCAAAAATGATCTGATGAAAACAAAAAGAATTAAGACACGCTACAAACAATACCCCGATTCCCTGGCATCTTATGTGGATTTTTGCAAACTGATGACCAGGAAGAAATTTTATAAAAAGCTTAGAGATAACTCCGACTATATACTATGGGCAGAGGCTATAAGCAACGCCGGTTATTCGGAAGTGCCTGAGTACTGGAAAACAAAGGTCGTGGAAACAATTAGGAAAAATAAACTCTCCAAATTTGACTAATTCATCAGAGTTCTTTTCTTAACCGGGCCACCGGTATGTTGAGTTGTTCGCGGTATTTTGCTACCGTACGACGGGCAATATTATAGCCCCTTTCCTGCAACAACTCTGTCAATCGCTCGTCGCTTAAGGGGCGTTTTTTGCTTTCAGCTTCTATTAAATCACTTAGAATCTTTTTGACTTCTCTTGTTGATACTTCCTCACCGCTATCGGTACTCAATGATTCGCTGAAAAAGAATTTTAGCCGGTAAGTTCCAAATTCTGTTTGTACAAATTTGCTATTAGCTACGCGGCTGACAGTAGAGATATCGAGCCCGGTTTTTTCAGCAATGTCTTTCAGGATCATCGGCTTTAATGTGGTCTCATCACCCGTCAGGAAGAAATCATGCTGGTGATTCATAATCGCTGTCATGGTACTGAGTAACGTATGTTGCCGTTGCTTGATCGCATCGATGAACCATTTGGCGGCATCGATCTTTTGTTTAATAAAAAGAACAGCCTCCTTTTGGCGCTTATCTTTTTTAGCACCACGGTCGTAGTCCTTCATCATATCACGATAGCCTTCGCTGATACGAAGCTCGGGAGCATTACGGGAGTTCAACGTGAGCTCAAGTTTACCCGCATTGTTGAAAATAAAAAAATCGGGAACTACATAACTTTCTGCCTTGCTTGGTCCTCCTACAGTTCCGCCCGGCTTTGGGTTCAGCCGGATGATCTGCTGCATTACTTCTTTTAGCTGGTCCTCATCGATCCCCAGCCCTCTTTGGATTTTTTCGTAATGTTTCTTGGTAAACTCGTCGAAATATTTCTTAATCGCCATCATGGCCGTATCCACATTCTTGCCTTCATTTTTCTGGCGGTTAAGTTGTAACAGGAGGCATTCCTGCAGATCTCTCGCGGCAACTCCGGGCGGATCAAATTGCTGGATCCTTTGAATGATTGCCTCCACTTCTTCTTCAGAAGCCATAATATTCTGGCGAAAAGCCAGATCGTCAACTATTGCAGAGGTCTCACGCCGCAAATAACCGTCCTCGTCGATACTTCCTACTATTTGTTCCGCTATCCTTTGTTCCTTGTCGTCAAGTTTCAGCATGCCTAGTTGGTCCAGTAATACCTGGTAAAAGCTGGTCTCTGTTTTAAATGGCAATTGCTTTTTATCATCATCCTCGGGGTAGTTGTCGTCCCTTAACTTATAATCCGCTACATCGTCATCGCCGTCCCTGACATATTCGCTGACATCCACATCATTATAGTCGTCCTGGCTGCCATCCTTATCCTCAAATTCTGTATCCCCATTTTCGCTGAATTCATCCTTTGATTCTTCACCGGTATCCTCATGTTTTTCCTCATCCAGCTCCAGGGCAGGATTCTCTTCCAGCTCCTCCTTGATGCGTTCTTCCAGGTTAGCTGTAGGCACCTGGAGCAACTTCATCAGCTGAATCTGCTGTGGAGATAGTTTCTGTAAAAGCTTCTGCTGTAATGATTGGCTAAGGGCCATGAGTTATTATGGTGATTTGCGCCCAATCTTTTTTCAAAAATCCGGCCATTCAACAAAAATCAGGCCGTAAATTTACAAAACTAAAGTAATACACATGCGGGAACGACCTTTCTATTTTGTTGTTGTGTCAATTTTATTTTTTAATGTGGAAATTTTTTCGCAGCAAAAAACCCCAGAGAGTATTAAACTGCCGATTAACTACACCACGCTTGCGAATTATAGCTTTGAAGATGCGCTAAAGCTGGATTATCCACCCAAAGGCAACAGGACCAAGTTAATGCAAATAAGCTGTGATTCGACGATTATAAAGCCAGAGCAATCATTAATTGTATTATCTCCTTCCTTTTATTCTACCCATCTGAGTTTTTTCTGCCGCAAGGAGGTGCAGTTTGAAAAGATCACGTCGGTTCCGTTGCGCTTCCGGCTTGGATCAGTGGATCAGGTGAATTACCTGGAGCGCAAGCCTAATGCGCTAAAACCACTCTGATTTTGAAATGCGGTGTCCCTGGCAACTCAAATGGAACCACATAGGACATAGAGAACATAGGCCTTCACATAGAAAACCTGCCGAAAGGTCCGAAGGACCTTTGGAGCCAGCCTATGTGTTTCCTTCTATTGTGTCCTATGTACTATGTGGTTCAAATAATTATTTTTCCGGAAGCCATTCCATCCTCGGTATTAAAGCAGGCGACCGGTAATAATTATTCTGAAGGGAATCATTCCAGCCATTCGGGTTATTGTTAAATGAATTACTGCTGAAATAAATGCTTCCCTGCACCGTAGAATATTGACGCAATAGTTTTATCTGGTTCGGAAGCTCCTCCGGATTTTTCCAGGCTTTGTTTTTTTCATAAGCCCGGTATATGCCGTGACCAATATATATATGCCGGCCGTAGCTATGCTTACTCCACCATTCCAATATTTTTTCATACGCTATTTTATCATGCCCGATCTCAAGGTAAAGTTGCGGTGCCACATAATCGATCCAACGCTTTTGCATCCACAATACAATGTTTGCAAACAGATCGTCATAATTACTTACGCCCGACCGAGTGTCGCTGCCATCCCGGTCCACATTTTTGTTCCTCCAGACACTGAAGGGTGAAATACCAAACTTACACCAGGGTTTTATTTTTTTGATCGCCACGCTGATCATACGAATGATCGAATCAACATTGCTTCTGCGCCAATCGGGTTTTGATAAATTCGAGGAAGACCTTCTGTATGCCGCCTCATCAGGGAATTGTTTACCGGGAATTCGATAAGGATAAAAGTAATCGTCCATGTGAATGGCATCGATATCGTAGCGCTTAACAATATCACGAATAACGTTCACTACAAATTCCTGCGCCTTTTTATTAGCAGGATCAAAATATTTTGCTTCTCCATAGGTCAGGAACCATTCCGGGTGGGTCCGTGTAATATGATCCGGAGCGATGGAAGAATAATCAATATTAAAGTTTGCCCTGTAGGGATTACACCAGGCATGAAACTCCATTCCTCTTTTATGCGCCTCTTCGATCATAAACTGCAGGGGATCATAAAAAGGGGAAGGCGCTCTTCCCTGTTTTCCCGTAAGCCACTGGCTCCATGGTTCAAATGGCGAGGGGTAAAAAGCATCCGCAGCAGGTCTTACCTGGACAATTACGGCATTCATTCCGTTTTGACGATGCATATCCAGCTGCCGGACATATTCTGTTTTCTGGCTATCGACGTTTGTCATTCCTTTCAATGGCCAGTCAATATTATCTACCGTAGCTATCCATACGCCGCGAAATTCAATGGCGGGGGGTTTGGGCTGAGCTAAAAGCCCCAGCGGCAAAAGGAATAGGATAAAAGAGTACAGGATTGTTCGTTTCATAAGGGGAAGGGACGTTTAATTTATCAGGAGCCATCCCGGACCTTATCCAGGAGGTCACTTAAGACGGCGGCTTCTTTTTTACTAAGGTTGCCCAGGATACCATCCAATTCTTCCTGGCGGGCATCCAATTTTTCCAGGAGCTTTTTTCCTTTATCACTGATCGTAATATCCACGAGCCTTCTATCTTTCTTACAAAGCCCTTTCTTAACAAGGCCCTTTGCGATCAGGCGGTCGACGATACGGCTCGTATCACTCATCTTATCCAGCATTCTTTCACGGATCTGCAATGTGGACAGCGGTTGCGGATGGCTGCCCCGCAATATCCTGAGTATGTTAAATTGCTGCGGCGTAATGTCTTCCACAGCAAAGAGTTCCTTTGTTTTCTCCGTCAGCCAGCCATATGTATAGATGAGATTAATCGCAGCCTTTTGGTATTCGTTGCGGAACCTCGCCTGGTTTATGTCCTGGTCAATACTCATAATCGCCGGGTTTATCGTTAAAAATAAACCGTTTACTTTAAACGTTATAGTTGCCGATAAATTTTTTAACCGGGGATAAAGATCGGGCTTTCCCGGAAGGTTTTAATTTATTAACATAGACGTGCAGCGTTGGTTAAAAAAAACCCCTCTTAATGGTATTGCCGTATTTTATGAAAAAGACGTGTTTTGCAACACGAACTCACCTTGGGCTGAATATCTAAAACTCTTTTTCATGAAATTGCTGTCTGAATCAATTAAAAGTTTTGTTGAAGGATTTGTTTCCTTTTATACAACTATCTATCGGGAGATGAAGAGTTGGTAGACTATTGGGATATTAGGATATTGGGATATTGGGATATTGGGATCTTTTGATCTCTTAGCCCTCTTAGACCTTCTTCAATGTAGCCGCCATTTTGAAAATCGTAAAAAGATGATGTGCCTCGTGCAGGAGGAAAAAGTTCAGCCATTCCACCAGGTTCATTTTACCAAAAACGGGATGCTCCCCTGTTTTCTTTAAATCGGCATCAGTAAAAGAAAATATACCGGCTGACATCTCTTTACGGATCGTCAGCATGTCCTGCATTATTTCCCTTGTAGATTTGGCGCAGTTATCATGAAACATCGGATCAGCTTCGGCAGTATAACGTTCAAAAGAAGGATTGTCTTCATCAAGTATCCGGCGGATCCGTTTGACAGCACTATGCTGGTAGGTTTGTAAATGCACAATATTCTCAAATATGGACCATTTACCCGGATTCACCTGCATACGTATTTGCTCGTCAGAAAGACCTTCAATAAGATCAAGCAGAGATTTATGCTGGTATTGTAGCCGGGTAGAAACCGAAGATGGAATTTGAGTTGTAGACATTGGTGAACGGTGCATTTCACGGTTAAGTAGACCTTATGTATTCTTCCTATGGCCGCAAATCTTATCTTCTTACATGAATAATCCTAGGATTTCTCCCAGACTTTTGTGCCTTCACTGCAATTTGAACAAATATCAATATTTTTCCGGCCATGCAGGATTTTTGTGCGGAACTTCTTATACTCTCCGTTCTTCCAGATCTCTTTAAATGATTTTTGTTTCAGGTCACCCAGCCGGTGCTGCGCATCTTTGTCAAAGCAACAGGGTGCTACCAATCCATCCCATGTTATAACGGGATCGTGCCAAAGCCGCCAGCAGTGATTGGCAAGTTTACCTTTGAATTCATGGCCATTACCGGTCTTCTTATACCGGCTGTATTTGTCAATTGTTGGAATCAGGTTATTAGGATCGTTTTCATAATCGTATACCTGCGCTGTTTTGAACCATACGTCATCGACCCCGATCTCCTGCGCCAACGTCTTCACATCTTCAATTTGATGTTCATTGGGTTTTACGACTAAAAACTGGAAGACTATAAAGGGGGTCTTACTCTTCATTTCCTTTCGCCATCTTATAATATTCTTTGTCCCTTCAATCACCTTATCTAATCTTCCACCCACGCGGTATTGCTGATAAACGTCTTGTGTGGTGCCATCAATTGAAATGATAAGACGATCCAACCCGCTTTCAATTGTTCGTTTTGCATTGGCGTCGGTTAAATAATGCGCATTGGTAGATGTGGCAGTATAGATTTTTTTTTGCGAAGCATATTTTACCATATCCAAAAAATCAGGATTCAGGTAGGGCTCACCCTGGAAATAGAAAACAAGATAAAAAAGCTCTTTATACAACTGATCTATTGTCTGGCTGAAAAAATCTTTTTGCAGCATGCCTGTTGGGCGGGTAAAAGCCCTAAGTCCACTTGGACACTCAGGACATCGAAGATTACAGGAAGTTGTTGGTTCAAAAGAAATCGAAACGGGATAACCCCATTGTATCGGCTTCTTGGTCCATTTACTGAGATAATAACTGCCAAGCACTTTCATTCCATTCCATGCACGGCGAACTGTCAGCTTGGATAAAAGGTTGATACTATCGCGACGGTTGAATCTTGACATCGGCAGGTAAAGGTAGCCATTCC
>JANWHX010000043.1 GCA_025450235.1 Chitinophagaceae bacterium
CTTAGTTTTATCAAAGAAGGGGAAAAAATCCCAAAGCGAAGTCTCATTGCCGGTAACCCGGGACGAATTATCAAAGAAGTGAGTGATGAAATGATCGCTTGGAAAACGGAAGGAACAAGACTATACCAGCAACTGCCGGGGCAAATGAAAAACAGGTGGAAAGAGGCTGAGCCCTTACGAGAAAATCCGACGCAGGATTTTCAGCAGGATATCACTTATAAAACGTGGAAAAGTAACAAAGAGCAAGATTAACATCAATAATGGTCACTTCTAGTTGATTTGTCATTACAAACAGATTATGAAAAAACTCATTTGATTGCATTCATTTTTTTCCCTTACATTTGTGGCCTTCTTTTATTCAATATATCTATCTGAACCTTTCCCATATCCTGTAATTGCTATCCACTCCTTAGAAAGGCTAATATAATAGCTTAGTTCAGTATCCGGGAAAGACGATATTTCACATAAACCTAAAGCATGCAAAAAAGATTTACCCCGGGTAGGATCATTTCCTATTTTGATCCCCGTACGATTACCCACTCTTTCAACTATTCACGCAATTTCGCCGCTGATTTTTCTTCCGTAAAAGAAAATTTCATCTCCATTAAGGTTGATGAACTTAATTCAGTAGTGTAATGATATTTAAAGTAGCAACGAGTATAAAAACTCTTAGATTGATCCGAACCCTTTTATAATGATATGGCAAGAGTCAACCGGCGATAAATCGCATTCACATCGGTTATTATTTGCCGGTTGATGTAAAAATCCGACCCGCCTGTCATTCGAACCCCCGCCTAATGCGGGGGTTTTCTTTGGGTTTTACCTTGAAAGGCAATCCCGGCCAGCCTTTTGCAAAAAATAATTTTCCGCTATACAGAATAATCGTAATTTAATTGTCCGTAATCAATTAATTATTTATACTAAAACTTCCTGGTCTATGACAAAAAGTTTACGCATTGTGTCCCTGTTTTTGGGAACGGTTTTAATCTCACACATGGCGCTTAGCCAATCTGATCGTTTCGCCTTTGCCGTTACGGATTTGAACAAAGAAGGAGCCAACTGGAGCTTTCTCCGTAAAGTAGATCTGCAGACCGGCGCCTACAGTGAAATACTGTTAAGTGGTAATGATGTGGCCCGATTATCTTATGATGCAGCTACAAAAAAACAAATGACCGCGCCATTGACTGACGCCCGCTATGGAAATTTGGCAAATGCAGCTTTTGGTACCGGCGTAGCAGCAGCGGCTTACGACAAAAGACATGAGCGTCTT
This sequence comes from Chitinophagaceae bacterium, assembly GCA_025450235.1. Taxonomy (GTDB): domain Bacteria; phylum Bacteroidota; class Bacteroidia; order Chitinophagales; family Chitinophagaceae; genus VBAT01. The sequence continues at coordinate 1,271 of JANWHX010000043.1, forward strand.
TATTTTACACCGATGTTCTTTGATCAGTTGCGTTATGTTGATTTGAAGACAATGAATGTATATTTTGTAAACGGAAGCGATTTCAGCGGCCAGGTTATCAAAGCTGCTGATCAAAGCAATATTGTCACCCGAATGGTAATTGGCGATGATGGCAATGGATATGCCCTGACCAACGATGGCAATCACCTGCTTCGTTTCACTACAGGTAAAAAAACTGAAGTTACCGACCTGGGTGCTTTAGTCGATGCAGCCGAAAACAAAGGCGTCTCCGTTCATAATTCCTGCAGCAGTTTTGGTGGGGATATGATCGCCGACAATGATGGAAATTTATTTGTGCTCACTGCCCGTAATAATGTTTTCAAGATAGAGATTGAATCAAAAGTGGCTGCTTACCTTGGAACGATCACCGGTCTCCCGGCTAATTTCACAACCAATGGCGCCGCTGTTGATGAAAACAACACAATCCTGATCTCAAGCGCCGTTACGTCAACCTCTCTTTATACAGTTGATCCTAAAACATGGGTTGCTTCCGCGGTAAAATCCACCGTTGTTCCCTGGCATACTGCAGATCTTGCGAACAGCAACATCCTGGAAACGAGAAAGCCAGTGAGTGCACCGGAACTGATCTCCAGCAAAGCCGCCCTTCTGAATGATAAGATAAATTTGTATCCTAATCCTGTTACCGCTAATCAGTTTAATATTCAATTTAACCGGGCTGAAGGCGGCGCTTATATGGTTCAAATTACCGATGCAAGAGGACAAGTGGTAGCTCAAAAAATGGTGAGTGTAAATAGTAAAGGGCAAACTATTGCAGGTATTGATCTGCCGGCTCTTTTTGCGAAAGGAATTTATATCGTTAAAGTAAATGATGCAAACAGCAAAACTGTTTACAGCAATAAGATAGTCGTCCAGTAAAGAGTTTCTTTACCGGATTGCAAAGGCGTTGACCCCGTAAGGCCAACGCTTTTTGTTTAGGAGCCCATCCCACAGTCTTCATAATTAAACAGCCCGCATTCCAATATCCCAATATCCCAATATCCCAATATCCTAATATCCTAATATCCCAATATCCTAGTATCCCAATCCCCGAATATCATTCGTTCCCTGCCCGAAATGATATATTTGCACTCTTACTCTAAAATCTTTCATTGGAAAAAAGCAATTTCGTAGACCAGATACGCATTTTCTGCCGCAGCGGTCACGGTGGTGCCGGCAGTAAACACTTTATGCGGGATAAATTCACGGCGCTTGGCGGACCTGATGGTGGAGATGGTGGCCGCGGCGGAAATATTATATTAAAAGGAAACAGTAACCTCTGGACCTTGTTGCATCTTCGCTATTTTAAAAATGTATTGGCAGAAGATGGTGAACCAGGCACTGGTAATAACAGTTCAGGAAGGGCCGGCAAAGATGTAATCATTGAAGTCCCGCTTGGGACTATAGCCAGGGATGAAGAAACCGATTCAAAGGACGCCGAAATATTAGAAGATGGACAAGAGATTATCTGGATACCGGGTGGGAAAGGTGGTTGGGGCAATAGTCATTTTGCAACAGCAACGAACCAGGCGCCTGAACATTCACAGCCGGGATTACCCGGCAAAGAAGGATGGAAGGTCCTGGAGTTAAAAGTATTGGCTGATGTAGGATTGGTCGGTTTTCCAAATGCGGGCAAGTCGACATTATTGTCTGTTATTACTGCGGCCAAACCAAAGATCGCTGCTTATGCTTTCACCACTCTTACTCCAAATCTTGGAATGGTGGAATACCGTGATGGAAAAAGTTTTTGCATTGCCGATCTCCCGGGTATCATCGAAGGTGCAGCAGAAGGAAAAGGACTGGGCCATCGTTTTCTTCGCCATATTGAACGCAATTCAATTCTTTTATTTCTTATCCCCGCCGATAGTGCTGATCATAAAAAAGAATTTGAAATACTCGTTAACGAACTCGAACAATTCAATCCGGAATTATTGCAAAAACGATTTATCATTGCTGTCAGCAAAACTGACTTGCTGGATGATGAATTGAAAGCGGCCATTGAAAAAGAATTACCCGCCCGGGTGCCACATGTTTTTATTTCGTCTGCTACCAATAAAGGTATTGCTGAATTAAAAGACCTCTTATGGAAGGTGTTGAATGAACAGGCCGACTAAAGGTTGTAATTAGGGTTGCCAACCTTAATAAGGAATTCATGCAATCAGAGAGTTTCCTTGAAGGTTGGCAACCCTTTCGTAAAATTTGATCAAAGCACATTGTCTTCACAAAATACTGTGGAAAAAATTGGGTTTTGGTTTCTTTTCACGGTCTTATATTTGCAGTCCAGATCAAAAGCAGGTTAATTCAATACCGTGCTCTCCGTTTTGCCTGCGATTTTTCATTACTCTTTACTGACTGCTCCCTTTGAACATGACAATATCCAGCATTGCCGGGCCCTGACCTGTTCGAATAAAAGACGGAAAGACATGGAAAACCAACTAGTAAAGAATAAATTGATCAGGAGTTTAGCGCTTGCTATCTATTCGATTATTACCGGGGAATTTGAAAAGAAAAAGATCCCGCATTTTACAGATACTGGTTATTTGATTTTCCTTACCAGATCAGCCAAAGCCAACATTCAGCTTAGTCAAAAAGTTAAGGTCACCACGAATGTGGTTTGACGAAACGGTTTCTTGAAAAACCGAGAGCTGGTCTCGTACAATTTGAAACAAAACAGTCCCGTCTACCGGGACTGTTTCGGTTTTAAATCCTCATGTTTAATAGTTTTATATAATAAGGATATAGATATACTCGATATAAATCCCCTGTCTGCCGAACAGGCAGGGAAATCCTAAGCTCGAAATCCGAAAAAGCTTTTCGAATTTCGGATTTCTTTATTCGAATTTATTCCAGCTAGTTTCCTGGAACTTAAGTTGAAACCTATTGGTTTTAACCTTATCATAGCCTACTTTAGTCGCACAAGACTATGGACACAACAAAAGAAACGAAACGACTGCTTTATTACAGCGATTTCCTGATAGCTAATTTCTGGAGATATCTGTTGCAAAGTCTTTGGTTATTCTTCCCTCCTATCCTTTTCTTATTAGTTGCTTATTTCAGTTTCTGGCATTTACCGCAGGGTAAGGATCTTATCGTGATCTCACTACAGAATGCTGAATATACTCCTGCAATATTTCCCTGTTTTATCCTGGGCCTGATTTTCTGGGCATATGTCACCTGGTATACCACCAGGATCGTGGCACGGGCCCATCATTTTGAAAACCCAAATCATCATAATATTGCCACGGTGTTCAGAGTGCAAAGCCCGAGAATCCTTGCATTCACCTGCATCACCATTATTTTCCTTGCTCTATTTCAATTAGACAACCCGGCGTACAGGCGATGGCAGATAAGTTCCTTCTGGTGTCATATCCTTTTTCTCCTGAGTTTTTCCTGGTACTTTATTATCTGGAAATTCTGGACAAAGTATTTGGAGAGGAAAAACAAAAAGAAGACAGACTGGCTTCGATTTCTGAAAAAGGCGCGGCGGATCACTATTGCTTTGCTCATTACATCGACTATAGCAGTAATGATCATCCGAAACTTCTGGGGACTTGTCGCGTACCTGGTCATCCTGCAAATGGGACTTGTGCTATCACTTATCCTTCGCCGTGAGATCACAGAAGCCAAGGGAGAAACCGTGAACTATTTTTCACCTAAGAGAAATGATCCCGGTACAACTCTCTTATCACCTATCTGGAAGAAGATCCGGCATATTGTTACAAAGGATGACGATGACCGGTACTTCTTCATGTTCAATATTATTGGTCTGTTCGCTGCAACTGTTTATGTAGCTGCTATTTCTTCAGTGAAAATCGCTAATACAATCGGAAGTTTTCCATTTGTATTACTGGCATTTGGTGTGTTGCTTGGTATCGGCAATTTCATTACAATGATCTCTGTATTTTCCCGGTTTAATTTTCACCTGGTGATCTTCCTGGTTGCTTTGCTTATCGGCAACTTTGTAGATCCACATGGTGCAGCCGTTGTCAAAAAGGAGAACAAACTTGCTTTGTTTAATCAACGGCAGGGGCTTCGTGAGTATTTTTTGAACTGGTTAGTTGACACCAGCCGAAAGGCCGAAATCGACAGTATCAATCCAAATGGGAAGAGAAAATATCCTGTCTATTTCGTACTCGCAAACGGCGGAGCTTCCCGTTCCGGGTATTGGACCGCTTCTGTGTTGGCTAATTTTGAAGACAGCACCCGAGAACAATTCTCCCGTCATTTATTCTGTCTCTCGGGAGCTTCAGGTGGCAGCGTGGGCACCGCCACATTCTTCAGTTTATTAAAAGCAAAAAAAGAATTAAAACAACAGACAGATACAACTGTTACCACAGCAACAACAGCATTTCTTGAATCTGACTTTCTCACTTATACCCTTGCTCACCTGCTTGGTCCCGACATCATTCGCAACATTGTTCCGTTAAACTTTGTCAATGATCGGGCTTCTGCATTAGCCGAGGCGATGGAAAAAGCTTCCGGCGAAAACAGCTTCATGTATAATCGTTTTGCCGAACCGTTTTCATTATTTATTCCTCAAAAGGAACAGACGAATTATCATTTGCCGGTCATATGCATTAACACAACCCGTATGCAGGATAGTCGGCCAGGCGTTATCAGCAACATTAATATCGCAGAAGATGCCGCCATCTTCAATAACCGCGTGGATGTATTGAGTCTTCTAACCGAAAGTGAAGATCTTAAGCTCAGCACTGCTGTTGTATTGGGAGCTAGTTTTCCCTACATAAGTCCTGCGGGCCGGATCAACAGCCTAAGTACTGATTCCGGTGCTCATTATTTTGTGGATGGCGCTTATTTTGACAACTCCGGAGCCGGAGTAGTTAACGAGATGATAATAGCGATGAATACAATGCTTAACAATAGCAACGATACCGCCTTTGATCGATTTAGAGGTAAGCTCGAATTTCACGTCATACATATTTCCAATACCGAACCGAAAAACCTGAAGTTTGTAAAGATCAACCCGATTGCCAACGATCTGCTGGCCCCATTACGTACGTTGCTCGGCTCGTATGGCACGCAAACTACTATTAACGATCAGCGTCTCCGGAATTTTCTCAGCGGTTTATATGGAAATGACACGCACTATACCAATATCGATCTTTACAGAGACAATCTGAACATAAAATATTCCATGAACTGGGTTATCCCACGCAGTCAGCTCGACTCGATGACGAGTAATCTTAAGCGGAATATCGATGTCCATAAAGCCTACGCATCAATGGATTCGCTTTTTTTTAACCGCCGCTAACATGGCCTGAGGTTCCCGTTCAGCCATGCCTTTTGATTTTTTAGTAGGTTTGCGTTTCTAAAAAGATCATCACATGAAAAAATTATTGTTTACGTTGTTTCTTTCTGTTACCCTGCTGATTAAAGCTGCCGCTGAGGAAGGAATGTGGCTGCCTCTATTGCTGGGTCAGCAGGTTTACAACGATATGGTAAAAAAGGGGTTGAAGCTTACTAAGGATCAACTTTATAACATCAACAAGCCTTCCTTGAAAGATGCCATTGTTATTTTTGGCGGTGGTTGTACCGGCGAGATCGTAAGTGCAGAGGGTCTTGTCTTCACGAATCATCATTGCGGTTACGAGATCATAGCATCATCAAGCTCGGTGGAGCACGATTATTTGCGGGACGGTTTTTATGCAAAAAATAAGGACGAAGAAAAACCCAGTACACTTACCGTTCAGTTTTTGTTACGTATTGATGATGTAACGAATGAGGTGCTTGATTCATTGAAGGGCATGAGCGGTGCTGAAAGACTACAAAAACAATCCGTCGTATTAGCTGCCATCAATAAGAGGATGAGTGATGCCGGTCAAAGCATCGAAACAAGAGTAAGTTCATTATTTAAAGGCAATCAATTTCTCGCTTTTGTCTATCAGCGTTATTCAGATATCCGCTGGGTGGGTGCTCCACCTGAGTCTGTGGGAAAATTTGGTGGCGATACCGACAACTGGGAATGGCCCCGTCATACCGGAGACTTCTCCGTATTTCGTGTATATACCAGCAAAGATGGCAAGCCTGCGAAATATTCAGCAGAGAATGTCCCGATGAAACCGAAATGGTTTCTCCCTGTTTCATTGAAAGGATTCAAAGATGGCGATTATGCGATGATCTGGGGATATCCCGGAGGCACCAATCGCTATGAAACTTCTTATGGTGTTTCATTAGCCACAGAGATCAACAATCCGACGCTCGTGAAGTTGCGTGAGGCAAGGTTGAAATTCATGTTGGAAGAAATGAAAAAAGATCCGCAAAAAAAACTGCAGCTGGCTTCTTCTTACGCAAGCATTGCTAATTACTGGAAGTTTTTTGATGGCGAGACCAAACAATTATTGAAATATGATGTGTTCGGACAAAAAAAGAAATTTGAAGAAAAGTTTAATGCCTGGGCTAAAGGCAAACCAGAATACCAGAACATTCTTTCGGAGTGGAATAATGCCTATGATGCCTGGCGAAAATATGCCAAACAGCGCATGTATATAAATGAAGGAATATACGGTTCTCCGCTGATATCGTTTGTCGGCGCCTACCTGATCCCGCTGGAAGCTGCATTGGTAAGGACAGGTACATCCAAAGAGGTTTTGAAAAAAGCGATCAATGCCGCAGACGATGCACGAAAGAGCTTTTTGGAAGACGAGAATAAGCCGTCCGATGAGAATATTGTGGCAGCAGTAACCATGATGTTTTATAATGACGTGGCGAAAGAGCAGCACCCGGTCGGTTTTTATGGCAGCCTGAAAAACCAATATGGGCCTCTCGATGAGGAAGCCACATATAAAAAGTATGCAAGGGATATCTTTAGTAAGACCATGGTATTTGATGACAGCAAGTGGAAAGCATTCATAGCTAATCCCGACGCAGTTGTATTACAGGCTGATCCGGCATTCAATTATATCAGCGCATTTTACACTAATAACTACATCAGTAAGTACTCCTCGATTTACCAGCAATTCACCGCAAAGAATGCGGAATACGGGAGGCTTTACCTGAAAGGAATTATGGAAATGGATCCTGTAAAAGCAAAGATGATGTATCCCGACGCAACGTTTACCATGCGGGTAAGTTATGGCGCCACGAAATCTTATCGTCCCAGGGATGCCGTATTTTATGATTATGTCACTACTTCAAAAGGCATTTTGGAAAAATATAAGCCCGGTGATTATGAGTTTGATCTTCCGGCAAAGCAGATCGAATTGCTGAAAAAAAGAGATTTTGGACAGTATGCCGATAAGACCCGCAATGATCTTATCATTTGTTTTATTACCACCAATGATATTACGGGCGGGAATTCCGGATCGCCGGTTCTAAATAGCAAGGGGGAATTGATTGGTCTTGCATTCGACGGTAACTATGAAGCCCTGAGTCATAAATTGGCCTTTGATAAAGATCTGAACCGCACGATCAATGTTGACATACGCTATGTACTTTGGTGCATTGATAAACTGGGCGGTGCAACCAACATCATTAAAGAGCTGAAGCTGGTGCGATAGATTTTATTATAAGTAGGTAATAATCGAACCATGTAGGACATAGAACACAAAGAAGGAAACACATAGGACTCTATGCGAAACCCTATGTGCTCTATGTCCTACCGTGCCTGCGCTGCTGCTCCGGCCTTGCTTCGCCGTAGCTACGCGAAGGCACAGCAGGCAGATGTGGTTCAAAAATTTGCGTTATCCCGCATACAAACACCTTCGGTCTTGTTAAAATGAAATAAATTCGTTTCTCAATATTTTCGATTGTCTTACTCAAAGAAGATACTTGTTTTCATAATCTCTGTCTGTTCTATCATGACCGTTTGCGGACAACCGGCGAGGTTTAGTCTTGCTACTGATGCAAGTCTGCTGCGCAGCTTTAAACAAGACCAGCGTTACTGGGCCGTTGGGCAAACGATACATTTCCATTTTCATTTTACTCCAAAAGATGGGGCGTATGCATGGTTCTCTTATTATTCCAATGGAAAATTCAGCAATACGGTTAACGCAACGGCAAAATCGGGTACTACTGTTCCCCAGTCTGTCAGCTACGTGAATAAGGCGGGATTGGTATCCAAACATATTTCCCTCGGATGGAGGCGATACCTGAAAGGAAGTTTTGATAAGGAAGAAAACTGGAACCTTTATAGCTATGCGGGATTTGGACTAATGCTGGGGAGAGTTGACAATACGCATTCTGTCAGCATTGACACAAGCTTATATAATGTTCCTGTACTCAATGGCAAAGGGAATTTCAAAAGATTGACACTCGACCTGGGCCTGGGTGCAGAGTTTCCTATCGGCGCGGATACATATTTGTATGCTGAAGGAAGGGTACAGGTGCCCACTAGTGATTACCCCAGCCAATACCTGTTTGTTAATGAAAATGCACCATTGACCGCAGCGATAAATGCGGGCTTCAGAGTACTTTTTTA
>JANWHX010000044.1 GCA_025450235.1 Chitinophagaceae bacterium
ATTCCGTATTTTTAGAAAAACCGCAGAGCATAAATGAATTTCTCTGTTGAAAATATGATGCTGGCCGGCTCGATCCTTCTTATCGCCAGTATATTAGCGAGCAAAACTTCTTTTAAGTTAGGTATTCCGACCCTGATCTTATTCCTGGCAATTGGTATGCTGGCCGGATCAGAAGGCATTGGCAAAATTTATTTTAATGATCCGCACCTGGCGGAAATCCTTGGTGTGCTCGCCTTAAACTTTATTTTGTTTTCAGGCGGACTGGATACTAAATGGGAAAGTGTAAAGCCCATTGTGTGGCGGGGCATCGCTTTATCAACTCTTGGAGTGGTATTGACAGCCACCGTTGTAGGCTTATTTGTTCATTTGGTTACTGATTTTACATTGATCGAAGGTCTTTTGCTTGGATCGATTGTATCGGCAACTGATGCTGCCGCTGTGTTTTCAATACTCCGGATAAAAAATGTTGCTTTAAAAGGAAGTCTTCGCCACGTGTTAGAGCTGGAAAGCGGAAGTAACGACCCGATGGCTTACATTCTTACTATCAGCTTTACATATTTAGTCACGCACGCCGATGCATCTATCTCACTTCTTATTTTTCAGTTTGCAAAACAGATGGTGATCGGGGCATTCGCCGGTTACTTTTTAGGGAAGCTGATGGTTTTTATCATAAACAAAATAGAACTGGATACGGAAGGCTTGTACCCTGTGCTGATCATGGCTATGATATTCTTTACTTTTTCCTCTGTTCATGTAATTGGCGGGAATGGATTCCTGGCAGTTTATCTTTCAGCCATAGTCTTAGGCAGCAATAATTTTTTACACAAAAAGAGCCTGATCAAATTCTATGACGGGCAGGCCTGGTTGATGCAGATCGTCATGTTCTTAACATTGGGACTGCTGGTATTCCCCTCACGTATCTGGCCCATCATCGATCTGGGTTTACTTATCTCTGCGGTGTTGATTTTCCTGGCGAGACCCATTGCTGTATTTATCAGTCTGAGCTTTTTCAAGATGCGGTTACGCGATAAACTGTTTATTTCCTGGGTGGGTCTTCGCGGTGCCGTACCGATTGTTTTCGCGACATATCCATTAATTGCGGGCATAGCAAAAGCCGAAATGATCTTTAATCTCGTATTCTTTATTTCTGTTTCCTCGGTATTGTTGCAGGGCTCTCTGCTTCATTGGGTGGCTGACCGGCTTAAAGTGACGGTTCCCGCAAAGGCCAGGCGAATGACGGCCCTTGATCTTGAACTATATGATACGATCAGGTCTGAATTTGTCGAAATCATTTTACCGGGCAGTAGTGGTGCCGTTGGAAAACCTATTGTTAAATTAAAACTACCTAAGCCCGCATTAATCGTCTTGATCGTGCGGGATGGAAAATATATTCAACCCAATGGTTCAACTATATTGGAAGAACATGATAAGTTATTGCTCCTGGCCAACAATAAATCCATTTTGAATGATGTCTGCAAAACACTCGGTGTTTAATATCGATTTTCAGACTTACCCTAAATTCTTGCCGTCTTTTCGGTATTGCATTGGTTTGAATTTGCCACGGATGCACGGAATAAAGTCTTACGTAGGTTTACCGTGCATCCGCGGCATCTTTTCAGGAGTTAAGAGGGTTACTTTCAAACGGCGACAGTGCTGTCTTTTCGTCTTACCGCCTATTTTAAAAACAGGACGCTACTAGTTTTAATATGCTGAATAAGGCTTTGCCAGTCCGAAGGGCTCCTGTGGAGGAATGCGATAAGATATCTGTATTCGGTAATCAATTCTTACCGTCTTTTCGTCTTACCGGCTATTAAACACCCCCGGCTGCGGGTGTTTAAATACAGCTCAGAAAACCTCTTCCCTGCAACCGGATACTTCACTTCAAACTTCCTTACTTTTGAGGCCAAAATAAATTACATGGATCTAAACATGATATCTCTTATTGTATCGACCGTGGCATTGCTGATTGCGCTGGGAACATTTTATTTCTGGAACTCAGACCGAAAAAAACCAAGAGCATCGGCGGACAGTTTTTCCGCCCGTCCTTTACAACTCCAGGCTTATGAAAGATTGGCCATGCTGGCAGAACGACTTGCCTTGCCAAACCTTATCAGCCGGGTAAATCAAAGTGGCTTGAGTGCCAGGGAAATGCACATGTTGCTATTGGAATCGATCAAACAGGAATACGATTATAACGCTACACAGCAGATCTATGTAAGCCCTGTTGCCTGGAAAGCGGTAAGCAACCTCAGGGACCAGAACATGCTTATCATTAACCAGGTTGCTTCCACAATACCCGCAGAAGGCAAAGGAGTTGATCTTAACCGGCAATTAATTGAATTTATCATGAAAGATAAAAGAGGAGAATTGCATAGCATCGTACTGGAAGCATTGAATTTTGAAGCGAAGAAATTAATGAGATAAAGGCCCCTCCAAACCTCTCCGCCGCGGCGGATAGGCTCTAAATCCCCAGAGATGAATGAGTCTTCAAAAAGATACACTAATAGTGGCATTGAGATAAAGGAAATCTATACAATTGATGATCTTCCTAAAGATCCTGCTTTGGACGGCGCAGGGGCCGGAACATTTCCTTTTACCCGCGGTATCCAACGCGACATGTACAGGGGCCGCTTATGGACCATGCGCCAATATGCCGGATTTTCCACGGCAGAAGAAAGCAATAAGCGCTATCACTACTTATTATCACAGGGAGTAAATGGTTTGAGCGTCGCCTTTGATCTTCCTACACAGATCGGCTATGATAGTGATCATCCGATGGCGGAAGGCGAGGTGGGTAAAGTCGGTGTGGCTATCGACAGCATTGACGACATGGAAATTCTTTTCCAGGGAATAAAACTGGAAGATGTTTCTACCTCGATGACGATTAACGCAACAGGTTTTATCCTGTTGGCTTTGTATGTGGCCGTTGCAAAAAAACAAAATGCGGATCTGAAAAAAATAAACGGCACCACTCAAAATGATATACTAAAGGAATACGCTGCCAGGGGCACATATATTTATCCCCCGAAAGCTTCCATGCGTATTATTACAGACATTTTCGAATGGTGCAGTCATGATTTGCCCAAATGGAACACTATTTCAATTTCAGGTTATCATATCCGCGAAGCCGGAAGTACCGCTGTGCAGGAAATTGCTTTCACGCTCAGCAATGGGAAAGCATATGTAAAGGCAGCTTTGGAAAAAGGACTCGATATAAATGTATTTGGCAAACGGCTTTCGTTCTTTTTCAATGCACATAATAACTTATTTGAAGAAGTGGCTAAGTTCAGAGCAGCCCGGAGAATGTGGGCTCAGATGATGAAAGACCTTGGCGCTACCGATCCCAAGGCAATGATGCTCCGTTTTCACACCCAGACTGGTGGCAGTACGTTGACTGCACAACAGCCACTCAATAATATTTCGAGAGTAACGATCCAAACCTTGTCAGCTGTTCTTGGCGGCACACAATCCCTACATACAAATGGATATGACGAAGCATTAAGCCTCCCCACGGAACAAGCAGCGAGAATAGCGTTACGTACCCAGCAGGTCGTCGCACATGAAAGCGGGGTCGCTGATACGGCTGACCCATTGGCCGGATCTTATTTTGTAGAGGCTCTGACAAGTGAGGTTGAACAAAAAGCATGGGAACTAATCGGTAAGATCGATGCCATGGGAGGAAGTGTGCCGGCTATTGAAGAAGGCTTTATTCAAGACGAAATTGCACGCAGTGCTTATGAATACCAGCGGCAGGTAGAGACAGGTGAACAGATTATTGTAGGTGTAAATAAATTCCAGCTAAATGACGAAGCAACAATCCCCATTTTAAGAATTGACGACTCCATCCGGCAAATGCAGGCGGAGAAATTAAAGGCTTTGCGAAACAAACGGAACCCGGCCAAATGCGATAACATTTTACAGGAGCTGAATGACAAAGCAAGTAACGGAGATAATCTCATGCCCGTTGTAATTGAAGCCGTGGAGAATTATTGTACCCTTGGAGAGATTGCCGATACACTGAGAGAAGTTTTTGGTGAATATAAATAACGTTCATGCTTTACGCTGCGCTTGTCACTACCACGGAAGAACTTCAACAAATACTCCGGCTTCAACAACAAAACCTGATCGAAAATATTGACGACGCAGAAATGCGATCACAGGGATTTGTGACGTTGCACCACGATGTAGCGAGGCTGGAGCAAATGCATCAATTGGCGCCGGCTGTTATCATAAAACAGGAAGACCAGGTAGTCGGATACGCACTTTCGATGGTGCCGGAGTGTCGCCGGTTAATACCAGATCTTGAATCAATGTTCGGTTTACTTGATCAGCTAACCTGGAACAACAAACCACTAACGAGTTTCCGGCTTTATGTGATGGGACAGGTATGCATTGCTAAAGAGTTCCGGGGAAAGGGTTTGTTTGAACAACTGTATGAATTTCATAAAAAAATCTACCGATCACAGTTTGAACTGTTTGTTACAGAAGTTTCAACCCGCAACCATCGGTCTTTACGGGCACATGAGAAGATCGGCTTTAAAGTTATCCATACTCACAGGGATCTTTTAGATGAATGGGCAATAGTAGCCTGGGATTGGAGCTGAGGTAGCGGCAAAAAAAAATCATCCCGCGAAGCGGGATGATTGAAGAAGTAAAGGACGGTTTACTTTGGTTTTCACAGGTCGACCATTAATTAGTCAGTCGATTGGACGGTCTTCATGGATAGGATAGTTTTCAAGGACATCGGGATGGTTTTCATCGATACTAATGTCTTAAAGGATACTGTATTTTTCGTTCCAACTGATAACACAAAGTAACATCAAAAGACCGCCCGCCACAATAGTGTTTTATATGATTCGCCGGTACTTGATATCGTGATATGCGTGTAGTGGTCATACTACAATAGACTTCCATTAACACTTAATGCAGCTTCCAGGGCACTCATATTAATAATGCAGGTAATGTCTTATTTTGCCGGTCCGAAGGGACTCCTTTGGAGGAAGGCGGTTCGAAGGACTCCAATAGAGGAAGACGAAAAGAAAAAATGATTTGGAAATCAAAACTTATAGCCTTACCGTCTTACCGGCTATTTTCAAACTGAGAAGCGTGCGATAGAAAAGCCGATTAATCTTGTCAGGTCGTTACTCTTCGCTTAATAGAGTTGGCCGGAAGTAATTTAAGTTTAACTGGTTCCGTTTTGACGGAAATCTTTACACCATTCGTAATCTTGACCGGTAGAGAAGGATTTTGTTTTATTGTTACCGGATCAGGATTGCACTTAATCATAGGTTTAATATCAATATCATTGTGCGTTTCGTTTTTGATGTCAAAATGTAAGTCAGACTTTAACTGGATAGCCGCCTGTGGTTTCAGGTGCAGGTTTTTTTCTACTGAATTATTCAATGCTATTTTCACATTTGCTATTTTTTGTAGCGCCACTTCTTGCGTTTTATTCAAACTGGAATTAACAACTAAATCGACCTCGGTTGAGTTATCAACATGAATATCATTTTGGCTGATCTGCCTGCCATTTAACTTTGGTACACCCAGTTTCCGTTCCCTCACCCGTTGTAACAATCTTATCCTCTCTCTCCTATTGTTTTCCAATTCTTTCTCTGATTTGTTCAGTTGCCTGGATTGCCTGTTTTGCTCCAGGTGATATTGTCTTTGCAACGTCAAAATTCTCCGTTGCTCGTTCTGTTCAGATACCCTGTTTCTTGCGTCCTCTGATCTTCGCGCCAGGGACAATTTCCTATGTTCCATTTGTATTAACCTCCGTTTCTTATTTTCCTGCATCACCATGTCAATTTTTTCCAGCAAGGGCGAGTAATTATCATATTCATTTTCGGGAATATTTTTGCCATCTATTACCAGGCTGGTCAACTTCCCATTCAATTTGGTGTACCTGTATTTTTTTCCATCCCCATCGGTAACCGTGACGTCCTCTGTTTTAGTTTTACCATCGTCATTGACCGACGATGATATGCTTGGAAATTTCAGGTCGTTATACTCCGTCTTTTCCTTTTCACTTACTTTCTTAGATGGGGGAACTGTATCAATGGGAAGGATATTTTCCGGAATCTCTACCAAAGGTTTTTTATTTTCTTTTCGATTACTTGTCTTGCGTTCCTTTATCGGCCCTGTCAATACTTCCTTCTTTGACGGTGCTGGGGCCACGAAGGTCTCATCGATGGCATTAACCGCAACAGTCATAATGGGTTTATTGATTGCATCCTTTTTAGAAATGAAAGTGAACGCCGAGACAGCAAAAAGACCGGCGATAAGTACGACCTTTTCCATAACATCTAATTTTTTGTTTTCACGTGTGATCATTCTTTTCACACGATTTAATAAATAATGTTGTTTACTTTTAATTGCCATCGCATACTGCGGGCCCGCAAACGAGTATTCCTGGAACGACACCAATGCCTGCAGGTAGGTTCCTTTATGAGTCGTATTAGCTACTACGATATCATCACAACAAGCCTCTCTTTCCTGGCGAAGCAATGAGGATACCCACAAAAGCGCGGGGTTAAAAAAGAAAACAGCTTCAATAAGACGTTGCAGGATATTTACCCCGTAATCCTTCCTGCGTATATGGGCCAACTCGTGCAATAGAATCGTTTCGACCTGTTCTGCCGGAAGATTCGACAACAATCCCAAAGGAACAAGAATAACCGGTTTGAAGAATCCAATTGCTACCGGCACCCTGATGATCTCTGACTGAAACAGACCGACAGTTTGTTTCAGTCCTAATGCGTTGCTTAATTGAAGCAACTTTGTTCGCCATTCTTCGGATGATGCATGTGTCCGGTAGTTTCTTATTCGCTGGATTCCTGACAGGCCAGTAAACAATTTGATGCAATGGAACAGAAAGAAAATGGCCCATGTCAAAACAATAAGATCCGCATTTGCATTAAAATACCTCACAAAACTTTCAAATGTTGTGCTCCCGGTTCCGGAGTCATTGTAATAGCTCTCCGTAAAAACATTGCCGGTCACAGTTATCAAGGGTTCGGCCGCTATTTCTACTCTGTTCGCGGATCCATTCAATTGCTGCGAAAAAGTAATAGCTACAACCACGGTAAAGAGCAACAATACAATTCCGAGCAGATTATATCGATGCTGCGCTGCCGTTCTTTTTGTGCCAATAATAATTATTCCGGCAAGCACCGCAGCCAGCACTCCCTGCCATAGCGAATGGATCAATGTCCATCCAATAGCTTTTACTATTTCATTGGAAAACCACTCTTGTAAGAAAAACAGTCGCATACAAATGTTTTATTATCCCCGTTGGTCCATTTTCTTTATCAGTTCCTTTATCGCGTCAAGTTCTTTTTTGGAGGTATTCTTATTGCCCAGCAATTGCATCATCAGGCTGCTGGCAGACCCATCATACATTGTATCTACAAACTTGTTCAGTAAAAAAATCTTCGTCTTACTTTCTTCAGCGGCGGGTCTGTATACATGCTTCATCTGGCTGTCATCCCGGGCCAGTATACCCTTTTCAACCATAATCTGCATCAGCTTAAGCGTAGAAGTATATTGCACTTCGCGTTTTCGTTCATTGAGATTGTCATTTACAAACCGTACGGTGGACGGACCATGCTTCCAAAGAACCTGCAAAATTTCAAGTTCAGACCTTGTTGGTTCGATACCACTGCTGTCCTTATTCGCCTTCATGCACCCAAGGTAGGAAATATTTCGTACGAACCAAATTTTACCATTGGGAATTTAATGAGCGGTAGGAATAGAGCCGTCAGCGGTTCATATTATGTCCGCGTCTGTCGGTTAAACTCTGGAATGTCGGGTGAATTATTCCAGGGACAGCACCAACGTTTGCATTACATCTGCCCTTTCCTCACACCTGTCAGAAAGGACTTTGAAGCTAAGGAGGCTATCCCTGATTTTATAAATGTAAGTTCCTCTTATACTTGTGTCGCAGGTAGCGTCGCTCTTGATGAAATCTCTCCAAATAACGAGGCTGTCTTTCACTTTATACTGGGCAGCCGTCAATAGTTTATTGTCCATTAACATTTTCACAGTGTCGGAGGGAGTAAAATAAATTACAAGGCCATTCGGTGCTTCCCATTTTGTATTTCTTAGAGGATTACCCGTTTGTGGGAGTATAAAGGACAGGAAAAAAATTGCGGCGACAGGCAATAGTATTTTCATACAGTATAGTTAATCAATTGACGAGACCGGCATGGGAAAAGTTGTAAAGGCACGTGGATAATGGCATTTCATTGAGTTTTTGGTTTATTATACATTAGACAGGTTTAATGGCGGAAATCGCTCCCTAGATGCGCTACAGCGTGATCAGGAGCCGGGTTTTTTCCAGCTATCTTTCAATGTCACCGTTCTGTTAAACACCATGCGGCTCTCACCGGTATCTTTGTCCAATGTAAAATAGCCCTTGCGTAAAAACTGGTAGCGGTCATCAAACTTTGCTTTCATCAGTTCAGGTTCTGCAAATACTGTTTTTACTGTTTGCAAAGAATCCGGGTTAATATAATCTTTAAAATCTCCCTCCTCTTTTGACGGATCTTCCACTTTGAAAAGGCGGTCATACAATCTCACCTCTGCAGTGATCGCATGTTTTATACTAACCCAATGCAAGGTCCCTTTTACGTTTATACCCGAAGTGTCATTGCCACTCTGGCTTTCAGGAATGTAGGAGCAATGCAATTCGGTTATATTCCCTTGCTGATCCTTTATTACTTCATCACATTTAATTATGTAAGCGCTTTTTAACCTCACCATTTTACCCGGTGCCAGCCGGAAGAATTTCTTCGGCGGAATTTCCATAAAATCTTCCCGTTCTATATACAATTCCCTGCCAAAAGGTATATCCCGGTAAGTTGCCGGTTCTTCTTCGGGGTTATTGTCGCTTATCAGCATCTCAGTCTCTCCAGGTCGTTCAACATAATTTGTCAGGATAACCTTTAACGGATCAAACACAACCATTCGGCGCTGAGCCACTTTATTCAAATGTTCCCGGACACAAAATTCAAGTAAGCCGAGATCAGTCAGGTTTTCTCTTTTTGCGATCCCTACCCTTTCGCAAAAGTCCCGGATACTTTCCGGGGTATAACCGCGGCGACGCATTCCACTGATCGTTGGCATTCTCGGATCATCCCATCCTTCCACATGTTTATCATTTACCAGTTGCAATAATTTTCTTTTACTCATCACCGTATAAGAAAGATTGCGTCGGGCGAACTCATATTGACGCGAGGGAAATATCTCTAATTTCTCAATGAACCAATCATACAACTCGCGATGCGGAACAAATTCCAGGGTACAAATAGAATGCGTCACTTGTTCGATGCTATCACTTTGACCATGGGCAAAATCATACATCGGATAGATGCACCATTTATCGCCTGTTTGATGATGATGTGCGTGTTTAATACGATACAGCAACGGGTCCCGCATCAGCATATTTGTGTGCGCCATATCTATTTTAGCGCGTAGTGTGTGAGTGCCATCGGGAAAATCTCCTTTCTTCATCCGCTCAAAAA